>JBDRBC010000153.1:0-2697 GCA_043823125.1 bacterium
ACGTGAGCGGGCAGCGCGCCCTGTTCGCCGCCCTGCAGCCCGAAACAATCGGCATCACCCTGCGACCGAGCTGCTTGATGGAGCCGCTCAAGTCCATCTCCGGAGTGATCATCGGCGGCCCGGCCGCCAGCCACCTGTTCAATGACGACTACCGGTTCTGCACCGAGTGCGCGGAACACGGTTGCCAGGAACGGCAACGAACACTCAACGACCAGAACGGCTCGTGACCGCGAGCCCGAACCGAAGAGGACGCCAACATGGAAATCCTGAACTTGATCGCTGCCGCCCTGGAAGCCGGGGATGACGAGCAGGTGTTCGAGCTCACCAAGGCCGCCATCGACCAGCAACTGCCGCCGCAACAGATCCTGGACGACGGCCTCATCGCCGGCATGAACGTGGTGGGCGAGAAGTTCCGGGTCCACGACATCTTCCTGCCCGACGTCCTGCTGGCCGCCAAGGCCATGTACGCCGGCATGGATGAACTCAAGCCGCTGCTGGTGGCTGCAGACGTGCCGACCATGGGCAAGGCGGTCATCGGCTCCGTCCAGGGCGACCTGCACGACATCGGCAAGAACCTGGTGGGCATCATGCTCAAGGGGGCGGGATTCGAGATCATCGATCTCGGTAATGACGTGTCGCCGGAGCAGTTCATTGCCGCGGCGAAGGAGAACGGGGCGCAGGTCATCGGCATGTCGGCGTTGTTGACCACCACCATGCCGGTCATGCGGAAGGTGGTGGATCTACTCGCGGCCGAGGGGCTGTCGGGGAAGATCCGGACCATTGTCGGTGGGGCGCCGGTGTCGGAGGAGTGGGCCAAGGAGATCGGGGCGGATGCGTATGCGTTCGACGGGTTGAGTGCGGTGGTGCGGGTGAAGGAGCTGGTGGAGGCGGGGGGGATTAGGGCATGGCGAATCACACCGTCAGGCGGGGATGAAACGACCGGCGCAGGGCCGTGACAGTATCCGGTCATTTGACAGTGAATTTCTGGTGGTGTTAGAATATGCCCGTTAACTGAGGCTGGCCGGGTAATTTAGATGGTTTGAAATGATTTAAATTGAGCTGATCAGACCAGCATCGAGAACAACGGTCTGAAGAGCGAGGCGCGGTGCGGTGCTCCGAGAGGAAGACACCGCTGGCGGCCACCCGGATCGGGTAGGGCGACCCAGCTGATCATATCGAAACGTATCGGGAGGAATATATGGTGAACGTGAACGACCGCAGGCTGCCGCGAAATATCGGCTCTGTCCTGGTTCTTTTCTGCTTCGTGGTCAGCCTCGGCGCCATGTTCGTCGCCGCACCGGGAAAGGCCGTTGCCGACGGCGTGCCCTCGGTGCGCTTCGGCAGCCACCTGCACTCCGTCGTCGAGGGGTTGACGATCCTGGAGGTCCCGCTCGTCATCTCCCAACCGCCCGATGCGACGGTCAGGGTCTACGTCTGGCGCGAGGAGGGAACCGCGACCATGGGCGTGGACTTTCTGGGGGGCGCCTCCCTGGTGCAGTTCGAACCGGAGGGTCCGCAGGTCGTCAACGCCGAGGTCCAGATTTTCGAGGATACGGAGGTCGAGGATCTGGAGACCATCGAGCTGTCCATTCAATTGGGATCTCCAGACTTCATCCCCGGCAGTATCACCGAGGCGACGGTCACCATCATTGACGACGACGAGGCGGGCGGCCTGACCGCCCACTTCGAGCTGGAGGATGATGACATCCCACTGGACCCGTACGGACGGATCGTGGTGGCGGTGGAGCCCAACGAGATCTTCGCCGTCGACGTGTTGGTGGATGATCTGCCGCCGGGCGGCGGGATCGTCAACATCATGACTAACACCGAATCCGGGCTCCATACCCTCCAGTTCACCGACAATCCGCGGCAGACCTTCGAAATTTCCACCGCCGCCGTTCCTGAAGGCGAAAACTACGCCGTCCTCGAGCTGCAGATCCTCAATCCGGAAGGCAAGCGCACGGTCACCGGCGACAATCTTGCAGCTCACAGCCTGGTCTTCGATGTCAGTTGGGTAGACTGCATCATATGCGCAGTCTCGTTGGGCCTGACTGCCATGGGAATGACCGAATGCCCCCGTTTGATCGACTGTGGGCTCCCTTGCCCGACCAAGGCGGGAACCGATCAGCCCGGACCACCGTCCTCGCCGGTAATCACCGTCGATCCTCCGACGGACATCGGGACCTTTCTTCGCTATCGTGACGAGATCCTGCAGGGAACGCCGGTGGGAGATTACTGCATCCAGCTCTACCGGGACCAGTCACCGGCGGTCATGACCGCGATCCTGCAAAAGCCCACCCTGATCCACCGTGTCGCCACGACCTGGGAACTGTGGTTGCCCGCCGTGGCGGCCGTGGTCGACGGCGTGGGGGCGAGTTTTTTCATCACCAGCGAGATGCAGGATGCGTTGCTGGGCATCCTGGCCGAGTTCGAGGAGGTGGGCAGTTCCGAACTCGCGGATCTGGTCGCCCAGTTCAGGACGGATCTGGACCTGGAGAACATCGCCGGTGACACGGCGGCCGATCTGCAGACCAGCATCGAGGACAATATCACAGGGGGCGAGTTGCGGAGCTGGGGGGAGCTGAAGGCGATGTACCGGTGATACCAAAGGGGTGCGGTACTCTGAGAGTAACGACACCGCCTGCGTCCACTCACCTCGGGTAAAACCAACCCAGCTGCTCATATCGAAACGTTATC
>JBDRBC010000154.1:0-29804 GCA_043823125.1 bacterium
GCCATGGGCCCTGTCGCGATCGTAGCCGTAATACTTGCGATCGTAGTAGTACGGCAGGACCTCGGACAGATTGTTGGCCACGACACCGAGGATATTGGCGCCACTGCCCTTCAAGATGTCCACTCCCCGTTTGACGACATCCTGATGGGTGCGGCCGGCCATGACGATGAAGATGACCCCGTCAGCCGCCTCGATATAGTGCAACGGGTCGCTCACCGGCACCACTGGCGGTGCGTCGACGATGATGCAATCGTACCTCTGGTGCAGAGCCTGGATGGCCGACCGGAACCGCCCCCCGCTGAAAAGCTGGCTGGGTTGCTGGCCCGCGGCGCCAGCCGGCAGGAAGTGCAGATTCGCAATCTGGGTCTGCCGCGGTTCGATACCCTCGGCCCCCTCCGTCGCCGACAGGAACTCGGCCAACCCGGGTGAGCGGGTCACCTGGAAAACCTGATGCTGGACCGGTCGCCGGACGTCGCCGTCGATGAGCAGGATGGAACTCTTCAGGTGGTAGGCCAGCACCATGGAGAAATGGACCGTGAACAGGCTCTTGCCTTCGCCCTGCTCGGAACTGGTGACCATCAGACAGGTCTTGCGATCCAGATCGATAAACCGACTGAGCCGGATCAGGATTCGCCGCAACTCTATGGCCAGGGGCGATTCGACATCGAAGAGCTGGTCCTTCTGTATGCCCTGACGAACCCTCGGTTTCCTCATGCCTTCCCTTTCCTGGTGCTACTACGTCGACGCGGCTACAGGTCCACTGACTGTCTCAGCCGAGGCGCGGATACACGAACAACAAACTCACCGCCGCCACCAGCAGGATGCCAACAATCAAGACGAGCCAGATCCAGAACCGCCGCTGTCGTTGCTTCCGGAAAAAATCGCTCTCGATGACCGGCAAGGTCCCGATCACCTTCAAGCCGGTGGCCGCTTCGATGGCGGTCACCGAGGAGAAAGACCGGTCTAAAAAATGCGCCAGGATGACCAGTCCACCACCGATGGCCAGCGCCAGGACGAATCCCATGAACGCCAGCTTGACCATGTTCGGCTCGATGGGCGCGCTGGGCAGATACGGATCCTGATGCACTTCCATCCGATAACCGAGTTCGGACCGATTCGCTTCGATCTTCATGTTCTCTCGCGTGAGATCGTTTTCGATGGAACGCAGGTTTTCACGCGCCTGCTCCACCTCTTGCTGCAAGTGAGACAGGGTGGCAGACTGCTCCGGCTGCCGATTCATGAATTCGCGAAATTCCTCGATATTCGTCGTCATGCGGTTCATGACATTCTGCCGTACGCTCCGGTAGGTGCTGTGATAGATGTACTGTGATATGTCGTTGCGGTCCATACGCACAACCTGGGCGAAATCACGCGCCACCTTCTGTTCGATGGCGGCGTTGAGCCGCAACCGCAAGCCACCCAAGGTGGCTCCCTGGGTTTCGAAATTGAAGCTGAGCATCTGGTCGAACTCGAGGCTGGCCAGTTCGCGAGAGATGGCGGCGATATCGGCGTCCTGGGCGAAACGGCCCAGATCGGGGAGATCGCCCAGTACGTTCCTCGCCTTCTGCTCCTGGTTCCGCAGCTCGGTGGTGTCAGCATCGTAGTACTGGGCACGGAGGCGACTGAGCGCATTCTCGGCCTGGGTCAGATTGCTTTCGCTGATGGGGTTGCCCGCCAGCGATTCCGTAAGCCGCGACCGCTCGAAATCCCCCAGAGCACTTTCGGCTTCGTCACAAGCCTGCTGGCCTTCATCGCGCCGCGACTCCAGGAATTCGATCATGGAGGTGCTGGGTCTAAGTCGACTGGCGCGCTCCTCTTCAAGGAATCGTTCCAGCAATACCTGGATCAGCAGATAGGCTCGCTCAGGATCGGTGTCACGAATCCCGATCTCGAACAGCTGACGGGCGACATGACTCACCCGGATCCCCCGTTGGAGCAGATAGACCAGCCGGGCCCGGATATGCTCGTCCGGCAACATCCCGCCCCCGCCGCCATCATTCAGCGAGCTGTGACGCAGAGCGATCTCGGGATACAGGTTCATGAAATCCTGAGCCACCCGCTCCAGGAAGTTGGGGCCCGTCACGATGGTTTCGATGTTGTACATGGCGTCGTCGTCAGGATTTCTCCGCGTGTAACGTGAAACCCCGTCTCGGCCGAGAACACTGGCAGTCGCCGACTCATGGATGACCCGGATCAAGGTACCGGAAAAGTAGATGGGGTCCTGTACCTTGATGGCGACCCCCGCCATGGTCAGGCAGAGGATGAACGGGACAAAGAAGAGCCACTTGCGTCGCCAAAACATCCGTAGTATCTGGCTGATATCGAAACCGCCGCCGCCACTGCCTTGTTCGTCTTCAAAAGGATCCATAGCTGCCGTATCCGTCTGCCTGAATGAAGGTGTGTTTTTCGGTCACTATCCCCGGCGGAAGTGCAGAAGCTAGCGCATTCCCTACTTCACTGCAACCGACTTCCTCTGCCCAACCCCGGGTCGCGGCCATTCTCTACCTGCAACATGTGCCGTCCTTGCAGACCGGGTTGTCGCCGCGAATTGACGGGATGCCCGAGGTCGGACCCCGCCAGGATACAGTCGGCGACAACAAAAATTCCCGCATTCCTCCCTTGTACTGACCATCCGTTTCAGTTGCCGCGGACCTGGCCAGCGCCCGATCGCTCCGGCACGTGTCTTGATCTAGGTATCGGACAGGTGTCGTCTCGCCACTAGCAAAACTGTACGGTCCCTCCTAGATCATCGGTCCCATGCCACGCTGCCTGAGTTCATCTTTGTTCCGTAAGACGCACTGGCTGTGGTTTGGGTGTTGGCTCACCACCGCCTGTCAACCGTCTTCGGCCCCGGACATCCCAACATCCGGAACAGCCGCTTCTGACACCATCACAGTTGGTTACGGAGACAGGTTGGCCCGTTTTCTCGACCTGTCGGAAAGTGAATCCTGGTGGTCCTGGCAGTTCCAGACCGGGACCGGCGCGACAGACAGTGGAAGCGTAAAACTCGAGATCTTGGCCGACTGCGCCTGCTGGATCTGGAATCCGCCGCTGGCCGACACGGAAATGACCGCGACGGCCCAAGGGGCCTTGTGGTTGTGCCCGGTGGCGATCCATTGCTGGCACGACTTCAAGCTGGACTGGCCGCCCTCCCAACCTCACTGCTGGTTGCCGCTGCCTCGACTGCCGTTGCAGTCGCCGTATTACGCCGATCTGTTGCACCTGCTCCAGGAGTTGACCCAACCCCGCTTCGCTCAGGTAGTGTGCCACTGGCCTTCCTGGCCCATCCCCGTTCGCGCCGGCGTAGCCCAGAGTGGAACGGTGGATCTGGCTCTCTGCCTGCACGAGGCAGTGGACATCTGGAACGACACGGCGCCGATGCCGCTCTTCCGCTGGGCCCCCGACGCCAGCTGGGGAGTGCGCCTGGTCCACTTTCCGGGTAGTGTGCGGTCACCACCCCTCAGCGCCAAGGTGGTCAGACTGGACGGAACCGATGGCGTGTTGTCCATCCACATCCTGGCCGGTGACACGTATGATGATGTGCATAAAAGGCGGGGGGCGGTCCGTGGACTGGCCCATGAACTGGGGCACGCCCTCTTGTTGTGGGGACACAGTGAGGACCGCCGGCACCTTCTCTGGCGCAGCGGTCCCATCACGGATATTCCCACCTCGGACGAGCAGCAAGCGGCGATTCTGCTGTCACTGCTGCCAGGCGGCCTCCAGCTCTCCCGGTACGGTCGCTCACTCGAAGTGGATCCGCCATGGCATCAAGGCCACGGTGCGGCCATCGAGTAGCGACAGGGCAGCCAGACTACCGTCCTGTTGCCACACTGCGCTCATTTGCACGGGTGGGGCCGGCAACGCCGTCTGTACCGATTTGTGGAACGACCTGATCAGCATCCGTTCGAAGAACGTGAGCTGCTTCTCGTAACTGACGATGCCGACACGATCGGTGGGGTCCATCCCCAACCAGAGCTTGGCGGCTCTCAAGGTACGACTCAGGCCGCCCAGTCCATCCACCAGCCCGGTGGCCTGTGCCTGCGCGCCGGTCCAGACCCTGCCCTGGGCGATCTCGTGAGTGGTCTCCATATCGAGGGAACGGCCTTCGGCAACCTTGGTGCAGAATCGCTCATAAAAACTGTCCAGCAAGAACTGCATGCGATCCCGCTGTCCCGGCGAGAACACGGCGTTGTTGTTGAATAGCAGCGCGTTCTCACCCCGGGTGATGTATTCGCGGTGCACACCGATCTTGTTGTACAACCCCTCCATGGACACCTTGCCGGCGTAGACGCCGATGGAGCCGGTGAGAGTACCCGGTTCGGCGAAGATGGAGTCGGCGCCGCAGGAGATGTAGTAACCACCCGAGGCCGCGTAGCCCGACATGGAGACGAAAACCGGTTTCTCCTGACGCAGTCGCTCCAGCTCGTGCCAGATCAGATCACTGGCGCCGGCCGAGCCACCGGGGCTGTCCACCCGTAAGATGACCGCGGCGATATCATCGGTTTCTCGCGCGTCTTGCAACTGCTCGATCACCGTCTGGCTACCGGCCAGTTTACCCTGGAAATTATCGAACCGGGATTCACCAGACACGATGGTGCCGGTCACGTGGATCAGCGCGATCTTGGTGGTGGCGCGGCCACCTTGCACGGAGTAGATGTAGTCCTCCAGATCGGTGAACTGTGCGTCCGGGAAGTACTGGTCCTGGACCTCTTCCAGGCAGAGTACGCTATCCACCAGTCCCGCGGACAGGGCGCCACCCGCATCGTACACACCGGTGTCGACCCACTCCCGCACCGTTGCCAGCGACTGGCCGCGACCGCGACTGATCATGTCGAGCAACGTCTCGTATCGTTCCGTGATGATGGCCTCGGCCATTTCCCGACTGGCCAGGGAGGGTGCTTCGCGGGTCAACTGCTCAGGCGCGGATTTGTACTGCCCGACGTGGACGAAATCGGCCTCCATCCCGAGCTTGGACAGGGTTTGCTTGAGGAAGGTCAACTCGGCGCTGACACCGAGTACCATGAGATTTCCCTCCGGGGCCATCACGATGTCGTTGGCGGCCACCGCCAAGGCGTACTCCTTGGTGCTGCCCACTTCCATGAAGGCCACCACTGGCTTCCCGCTCTCGGCGAAAGCGGCCACGCCGTCCCGCAGCTCTTCCACCTTGGCCCAGTCGACAGGGAGGGCGGAAATGTCCAGGAGCAGTCCCTCGATACGACTGTCCTGGGCGGCGCGTGCCAGCGCCAGCACGACTTCCCGCATGACCGGTGGTCTCCCGTGCATGACCTGTCCCACGATGCTGTCGTCGCGCTCTTCGGCATAGGCGCTATTCACTCGCCAGTGGATCACACCTTCGGCCCTGACACTTTCCGGTTCGAACTGGGTGACCAGGCGCCAGACGATGCCCAGGCCGAAAGCAAAAACGACAGCGAGACAGATCAAGACAATCCAGAACTTCTTCATGCCGGGCTCCTGTGGATCTGTATGTAATCCGGACAGTGACGGGCGCCTCTACCGCACTGTCCCGTGACCATTGCCGTCAGCGCCGCGCCTCGAGGGCGACCTGGGCGGGCCCATCTTCAATCACCACTGATTTATCGGCAAGAAGTTAAACAGGCTGAACAGTTCGTCCCTGCATTCTCCCGGCGGAAGTGAAGATTTCCGCCCTTATTCGAGGTAGAGTGGCCCCCTTTCCACCAGCAGTTCGTTGCCGGTCTCGGTGACCAGGAGATCGTCCTCCAGTCGCACACCGAACTCTCCCGGCAAGTAGATGCCCGGTTCCACCGTCAAAACCATGCCGGGGACGAGAGGTTGTTTGTTGCCACGGACACAGATGGGCAACTCGTGGAAGTCGAGGCCGAGTCCGTGGCCGCCCCGGTGGGTGAAGAACTCGCCGTAGCCGGCTTTTCCGATCACTTGACGCGCCGCCAGGTCCACAAATTCGACCGGGGCGCCGGGCCGGACGGCGTCGATGGCAGCGCGGGCGGCCTCATTCACGATGCCATAGATCTCTCGCTGTCGGGGCGACGGTTCTCCGAACCAGAATGTCCGGGTCAGATCGGAGCGATATCCCTCGACCCGATCACCGGCGTCGATGACGATGGTGTCGCCCTCCCGCAAAACGCGGGAACCGGTCACCGCGTTCGGCGAGGCAGTGCTCAGCCCGAACTGGATCATGGCGCCGCGGCCAAACCGCGTCGCCAATTCCCGCTCGGTCATGCCCTCCGTCAACAACTCCGGGACGCCCACCAACCGGTCCCGGGTGCACGCCGCCGCCGCCTGGAGACAAGCGATCTCGGCCGTGCTTTTCACAGCACGCAGATCATCGGTGACCGGTGTGGCATCGTGGATCTGCACCATCGGCAGAGCGGTCTGCAAGGCTCGCAGGTGGTAGAAATTGGTGGTGGGTTCCAGGGCCAGATGGCACCGGGCACCGCACCGGTATTCTATCCAGCTCGCCAACCGTCGGTACTGGTCCTCATCATCACGCCAGGTCAACACCTCTGCCGCAACCGGTCCACTTGCCAATCCGGCGGCCTCGAAGGCGGCCCCCATAACGGCCAGCGCTCCCTGGCGAGTCACCACGGCCGCCAGCAATCGATACCGCTCGCGTGCGTACCGGAGTCCGGTCAAGTAGGTAAAATTGATTCCCGGTAAAAGGAGCAGGCAGTCGAGGCCGTTTTCCACCAGTGCGTCCCGGCAACGGCTAAGCCGCCGAGCGTATTCCGCTGATTGGATGTGTGGTTGAATATGTGGCTGAAAACGTGGTTGCTGGGCTGGCACCGTTCCCTCTTCCGCTGGATTTCGCGTATGGTACATCAGTCGCGGAAGCTGGGCAACCACGCTGCTGGGACTGTCCAGATCGCTGCATTGAAGTGGCTTGGCCGGCCCCGCCATTGTCGCACCGCATGCAGCATTGCACTGATCTGGTGGCTGCAGTACACTCCCCGGGCCGACGGACCGTCTGGAGTCGCCGCCGGCGATACAATCGATCCCCCCGACCGCTTGCAGATGAATTACGTAGGGAGAAGGAGGCATTCCGATGGCGCTCGACTGGCTTCCCAGAGACGATGAAATCAAAAACCACGCTCTATTTGGCACCGAACACTGGGGTAGCGAACCACCGTGTACGATCTACGAGAAACGACCGGTGCTGGATCCGCAAGGACAGCCGGTGGCCGATCTCTACACCGCCTGGATCACCCTGAACAATCCCGCCCAGTACAACTCGTACACGACGGAAATGGTCAAGGGTGTCATCGCCGGTTTCCAGGCCGCTTCCGCCGATCGCAGCGTGGTGGCCGCGATCTTCACCGCCGTGGGCGATCGGGCGTTCTGCACCGGCGGCAATACCAAGGAATACGCCGAATATTACAGCAAGCGCCCCAACGAGTACGGCGAGTACATGGATCTGTTCAACGCCATGGTGGACGGCATCCTCAACTGCAAGAAACCGACGCTCTGCCGGGTGAACGGCATGCGCATCGCGGGGGGCCAGGAGATCGGCATGGCTTGCGACCTGGCCATCTCATCCGACCTCGCCATCTACGGCCAGGCCGGTCCCAAGCACGGCTCGGCCCCCGATGGCGGCTCCACCGATTTCTTGCCCTGGATGCTCGCCATCGAGGACGCCATGTGGAATTGCATCTCCTGCGAAATGTGGAGCGCCTACAAGATGAAAACCAAGGGCCTGATCACCAAGGTGGTGCCGGCCCTCAAGGTGGACGGTGAGTTCGTCCGCAATCCCCTCGTGATCACCGATCGCTACCTCGACGACGGCAAGATCGTCTACGGCGAGATGAAATCCGGCGACGCAGCCAAGCAGGCCAAGGGAGTGCTCAAATCCGGAACAGTAAATTTCGAGCTGCTCGACAAGGAACTGGACGGTATCATCTGGCGCTTCACCAACCTCTTCCCCGGCTGTCTGATCAAGTCCATCGACGGTATCCGGGCCAAGAAGAAGTTCTTCTGGGACCAGACCAAGCTCGCCAATCGGCACTGGCTGGCCGCCAACATGTCCGGTGAGGCGTTCCTGGGCTTCAACGCCTTCAATACCAAGAAGATCACCGGGCGGGACACCATCGACTTCGTGAAGTATCGCCAGCTCATCGCCGCCGGCGCTCAGCTTGACGACGACGCGTTCGCCGCCGTACTTGGTACGCCACAAGACGACTGAGCGACCGACGCCGTGATCAATAACCGGCTGGCGCGAACCGACCAACCGCCGCCACAACGACCTGACCCCTGAGGTCGGGTCGTTCGTGGTGACGAATCGACACGAGGATGCTGACATGATGAATCGGCTGAACGATACCCAGCTGGGCAGCATCGCCGAAGTGCTGGCCAGGGCTGACGCCCAGGACCGAAACCACCTGTTCGAACACGAGGTGTACCAGATCCTGCAGACCCTCGGCTTGCAGGTCCCCACCTACATGTTCCTGCGGGATCCGGATGCCCTGGCGAGCGGCATGCTGTGCGAGTTCGGCTCGTCCCACCTGATCCTGAAGATCGTCTCCGGCGACATCCCCCACAAATCACGGGTGGGCGGCGTACGCAAAGTGGTGCGGGATCGGGAACGTATCCGGGCCAACATGAAACGGATGCGCGAGGACATCATGGCCCATCCGCGCTACGCCAACCAGCCACCGCGGATAGAGGGTTTTCTGCTGACCAGCCTCGTGGAGTACGACCGGGACCTGGGTAACGAGATCCTCATCGGACTCAAGGAGAATCTGGCCTTCGGCCCCGCAGTCTCCTTCAGCAAGGGCGGCACCGACGCCGAGCACTTCGCCAAGTACTTCTCCTCCCCCAATGTCCGTTTGCTGCCGCTGGATCGTCAAGGCTGCCGGGGCATGCTCGGCACCACCGGCATCATCCGGAAATACATCGAGGAGGAGAAGCTCGATTACGCCGACCTGATTACCGATGCGGTCTACCGACTGAACCTG
Source organism: bacterium (assembly GCA_043823125.1). Taxonomy (GTDB): domain Bacteria; phylum Krumholzibacteriota; class Krumholzibacteriia; order LZORAL124-64-63; family LZORAL124-64-63; genus JBDRBC01. Next base: position 8,949 of record JBDRBC010000154.1, read on the forward strand.
ATGTTCCAGCATTTCTCCAGTCTCAATCCGGACCCGCAGCCGTTCATCTTCTCGGAATTCGAGATCAATCCCTTCGTTCTGGACAAGGAGCGCCACCTCATCGCCATCGACGGTCTGGCCAACTTCCTGCCGGGTGACAAGCGGCTCGATCTGCTGAGCGGTCCCAATCCGGCAGGGCTGGATCCGGTCTTCTGGCCCGAAGGGATCGCGGTCATCGGAGTTTCGGCCACCGACAGCGGCAAGACCGGCAACAACATCGCGACCCTGTTGCACAACCTGAAGCGGAAAGACCTGTTTCTCGTGAATGTCCGGGGTGGAAGCACCGAGATCGCAGGGACGGAGTATCCACTATACAAGAGTCTCATGGATATCGAGAAACGCGTTGACCTGGTGGTAGTTACAGTACCAGCCAAGCTGGCGCCCAGCGTGGTCCAGGAAGCCAAGCAGAAGGGCGCCAAGGGGATCATACTCATCCCGGGCGGCTTCAGCGAGGTGCATGGCGACGATTCCCTCGAGAACCAGATCATGGCCGATCTCGCCGGCAGCGGTATCCGGGTCATCGGCCCCAACTGCCTCGGCATCTTCCGCGCGCCCACGGAACGTCAGGCCGGATTCAACACGCTTTTCATCCCGGAATCCAAGCTCGAGTACCGCCCCAAGGTGGAGAGCAACGTGGCGCTACTCACCCAGAGCGGCGCCCTGGGAGTCACCGAACTCGACAAGCTGAAGAACGCCATCTACCCCCGGGTAGTGGTGAGTTACGGCAACCAGATCGACGTCGATCCGGGTGACCTCGCCGCCTACTTCCAGAACGACCCGGACATCGATGTGCTGGCCTTTTACATCGAGGGCTTCAAGCCGTGCGGCGGTCGCAAGTTCTACGATGCCGTCAGGCAGTCCCGTAAACCGGTCATCGTCTACAAGGCAGGACGCACCGATGCCGGTTCACGAGCAGCCGCCTCCCACACCGCCTCCATGACCGGCGACTACAAGGTGGCTCTGGCCGCCCTGGAACAAGCGGGCGCCATCGTGGCCGATCACATCCTCGACCACAAGGACCTGATCAAGATCTTTGCCCTCATGGGCGATCGGGAAATCGGCGGTCGGCGAGTGGCCGGCGTGGTGAATGCCGGGTTCGAGAGCACCTATGCCGCCGATAATATCGGCGAACTGGAACTGGCCAGGTTCGCGCCGGACACGGTGGAGAGACTGCGCTCCTCGCTGCCGTCGTTCGTGGCCGTGAACCCGTTCCTCGATCTGACCCCCATGGCTGACGACGCCTTGTTCGAGAAGTGCATCGAGCTGCTACTGGCCGATCCCGGAGTGGACAGCGTGTTCATCTCCATCGTGCCCCACACCGTCATGCTGCAGACCACGAGCGAGGAGATGGCCAGGGACCAGGAACATATCGCCCAGCGGATCATCCGTCAGGGCCAGCTGTCACCCAAACCGATCGTGGTATCCGTCAACGCTGGCACCATGTACGACCCGCTGGTGGAAACTCTCGAGGCGGGTGGAATCCCGTCGTACACCACGGCCCAGCGCGCCATGAACGCCTTGAACCGGCTGGTGAATTACCGGCTCACCCGGTGACGGGCGACGGCACCGAACCCGTTTGGTATTGGAGCTGACGGAGCCCCCAAGGAGTTGCCATGTTGCGTGACCTCGTGCTGAAGAACCGGAGTTACCGCCGCTTCCGTCCCGATGTTGCACTCTCCGCGAACCAGTTGCGCGGGCTGGTGGATCTGGCGCGATTGTCGGCCTCGTCGGCCAACAAGCAACCGCTCAAGTACCTGCTGTCCTGGACGCCGGATCGGAACGGGGTGATCTTCCCGCACCTGAAATGGGCGGGTTACCTCGAAGACTGGCCAGGCCCGGCTGAGACGGAACGCCCCGCGGCCTATATCGTCGTACTCGGCGACAACACCATCAGCAAATCGTTCGGCTACGACTGTGGCATCGCCGCCCAGAGCATCCTGCTGGGCGCCGTGGCAGAAGGATTCGGTGGCTGTATGCTCGGGTCGGTGAAGCGGGAGCAGTTACGAGCAGCGCTGTCCATTCCGGAGGCGCTGGAGATCCTGCTGGTCATCGCCCTCGGTGCCCCGGCGGAAACAGTGGACATCGAAGAAATCGGCAGAGACGGCAGCATCAAGTACTGGCGTGACACGGATGACGTGCATCACGTACCGAAACGGTCACTCGCCGAGATCGTCCTGGATTAGTCGATGGCCGCTACGGTACGTCGACCGACACGAGCCGAGCAGGCGTGTTCTGGCGGGCATATGGCCAGCCGCGCAGGCCATTCATGAATATTCCGGGCTAAGGCACCAGCACCGCCCGTTTTTGCAGTTCGCCAGCATGCGCCGCGTCCAGCACCGCGTTGATCTGGCTCAGGTCGTGTTTCTCCACGAACGGCGACAGCTGCAGGCGACCGTCGGCGATCCACTCGAGCACCTCGGCATACAGCACTGGATCACACCCCCAGTTCCCCGCCATGGTGGCGTCGAAGGCCATGAGATTGCTGGGACGGATCTCGATCTTGTCCAGGGTGAAACCGACGATGGCCAGGTACCCGCCAAAGCCGAGTAGCGAGAACGCGGCCGCTTGTCCCGGCCGGGTGCCCGACATCTCGAAGATCTTCCAGCAGAACTTGGGCGCGCCCAGCTCCTTGGCCGCCGCCTTGACCTGCCCCTTGAGTTCCTTCCCGTCCAAGCCGCTGACGTCGATGACGGCGTCGGCGCCGTGCTGACGAGCCGTCTGGAGCTTGCCGGCGTCGATGTCCAGCGCGATGACCTTGGCCCCCACCGCCGCGGCGATCTGTACGGCGTGGATACCGATCCCGCCGGCGCCGATGCAGATGGCCAGCTCGCCCGCGGCGAGACCGGAGTTGCGGATGGCCTGGAACGGGGTGGTGAGGGCATCGGCCACCACCGAGATCTCCCACAGTTCGTGTTTGGCCAGAACCTTGTCGCCCACCGGGCAGAGATACCGGGCCGGAACCGTGACAAAACTGGCAAAGCCGCCGTGGCGATCGTTGCCCGGCATGACCTGGCCGCGACAGATGCGGCGCTGATCGTTCTGGCAGAGATCACACTCGCCACACGGCAGCACCGCCGGCACCAGCACCGGTTTCCCCACGAGGTTCTGATCGCCACCCGCCCCCATCTCCACCACCGTGCCGCTGATCTCGTGTCCCAGCGCCAGCGGGAGTTCGGCCCGGGTCGGAACCCCGAAATGCAGAAAGGAAATATCCGTGTGACAGACGCCACAGCCGGCTACCTCGATGAGGGCTTCGCCAGGAGGCGCAGCCGGACACGGCTCTGTCCGCTCAACACACGGTTCGCCGCGTCCGGTCATCACCCAGGCCGTAAAAGTACGCTCCGCCGTCATGCCGACTCCCTTTCATGGGACGGTCCGGCTCACCGTGACCGCCACTCGTCAAATACCTTTGTTTGCCAATTATCCGTCAGCAGTTCACCGGGACCGAACTCAGGGAAAACAGCGCGGCGCCGAGAGCCCCGGCCATGACCGGTGACGGCAGTTCTACCACCGCCAGCCCGGTGATGCCGGACATGGCCTTGGTCACGCCCGGGAAATACTCGGTCACCCCACCACTTATCTTCAACGGCCCCCGGAAACCGCCGATCTCCACGATCCGTTCCGCCACCGAGTGTATGCAACCGAGGGCGATGTTCTCTCGGCTCTGCCCTTCCCGCAGACGATCGAGCACGTCGGAGCCGGCGAACACCGAACAGTAGCTGCCGATGGCGGCGGGTTCCTCGGCCAGAGACGCCAGCTCTTGCAAGCGCGTGGGATGGACGTCCAGGTGACGCGAGGCGAACATGAGGAAGGTACCGATACCCACGGCGCACCGGCGCAGCGTGAACAGTTCGGTGGGATGTCCCCTGTCGTTCACGTGGATGACTCGTGGTTCCCGACCACCGATATCCACCAGACACATGGCCGCGGGACAGTGATGGAACGCGCCCCGGGCATGGCAGGCGGTGTCCCCGCGTAGCTGGGTGGCGCCCGGTACGCAGTCCTTGCCGAAGCCGGTGGCGCAAAGTCCGGCCAGCTCCTCTTCCTGGTACTGGGCCTCGTCCAGTGCGTTGTTCAGGGCCTGGCGCACCCGGTCCTGGAAATAGCCGCCGGTGGGCACGACACTCCGGCCGAGAACCGTCTTCTCCTCGTCCAGCACGAGCGCCTTGACGCACTCTGTCCCGACGTCGATACCCGCCACGGCGATCTTCTTGTCAGCCATTGACACCCTCCAGATCGAGCGCGGTGGGGCCGGTCGGTTTCCCGCCGGAACCGCCGTTCCCCGCGTACTCCTGAATCTCGATGAAATCCCGCAGTTTGCGTTCTATCCGATCGAGGGACACCAGTCGGAGATCGTGGGTGTCCGCCTCCAGAACCATGGCCTGCAAGCCGGTCTGCTGACGCAGGCGAACCTCGAGACCGTACCGGACGTTGCTGTGCTCAGGCGCTGTCCGGCCCTCGTGGTAGATCACCCCGTCCACGGCGTAGTCGTGGAACTTGGAGATGAGGTACTTTTCCTTGTAATGATCCGAGCGGTTGTGAAAAATCCCGGTGTAACAACGCGCCAGGCTCTCGATGGGATTCTTGGGATCCATGCCCGGAAAGCCGAAGATGCTGCAGTAGGTCGAGGCGAGAATCGCCACCTGGTTGTTATAGAACAGCTCCGACAACGGCCGCAGCGCACACCAGATGGGCGGCCCCTCCCAGAAGAACCGGAACCGCTCGCCCGGCACCGCAGCGACCTGGTTCGTCACCCGGTCCTCGATCTCCGCCTTGAGGATGGTGTAATACTCCACCGCTGCTTCCGTCCCGCGCATGAGCACCATGGGGGCCATGTGCACGAGGGTGTCGAAGAAGGTCAGCGGCGAAGGGACGGTCCGGGCCAGCTCCAAAATCTCGGCCCAGAGCCAGGCTGCCCGGGCGCTGTTGCGTACCACGTCGGCCAACCGGTCCATGTCGAGTTTCGTGCCGGCCACCGGTTCGAGCTGCGACACCAGACGCAGCAGCTGCTGGGACGCCGTCCGCACCTCGATGTCTTCCAGCTCGTCGAGAGCCGCCGGGGGATGCAGGCCGAACACCGGCGCCTGGAAATGGCGGCCATAGAAGTCGAACCAGCGGATGAATCGCTGACCGTAGTTGGTGTTGTAGACCAGGACGTCAGGCGGTGGTGGTCCGTCGATGCCGTAGACCGATACCAGCGGGCTCTCCCCCGACAGTACCGCGCCGATGTCGCTGGTCATGGCGGAACTGGCGAACTGCGAGAAGCCCTCGGTCAGAGCACGGGATATGTACTTGCCGGTCTGCCTGCTGGCGCCGATGAGCGCGGCGTGGTTTTCCGGAAAATACGGATTCATGCCGAGGGCGCGCACCACTTCCACCGGCCCGGCACCCGAGATCCAGGCCACCTGCCGGTCGGGATCGTCGCGGGCTGCTTGCAGGTCCTGGTAATAATCCCGCAGGAGTTCCTTCAGCTTCGGCGCCGTCTGTAGCGGCACCCGGCTGGTGGCCATTCCGCCCTCGGCGTCCATGCGCACCGGCCGAGCATGCGCGCGTCCCTGGCGTTTGCCGCTCCCCTTGCCCTTCTCGGAGGCAGCAGCCTGGATGGTGGTCGCGATCTCGTGCTTGCGCAGGAACTTCTGGCTCTCGCGCGAGTGGATGAACCGCACCAGCCCCCAGTTCAGGGGCGCGGTCAGGCCCTGGCGCGCGGCCTCGTCCACCACGGCGCCGTTGATGGCATCCACCTCGGTGCGATTGCCCCGCACCAGATCCTGCCACATGGAAGGCCGGTTCTTGCCCAGCGCCTTCTGGGAACCGGTGACGGGGCGATACGGATCTTCCTCGTCGATGATGGGAATGCCACGCGCCCGCATGACCGCGATCTGTTCCATGCAGAGCGCGCGCATGAACTGCTGCAGATCCTTGTCGTCCAGCAGTTCACGGCAGGTCAGGCCGGTGAGTGCCGAGACCGGATTCACCACCGCGTTGTGGAGTAGTTTCTGCCAGATGGTATTGTCGATGTTCTCGACGATGTTGGTGTCGAGGCCGGCGTTGCGGAAGACCTCGCCGATGGCCTCGATCTCGGGCTTGATCTGGCCGTCCTCCGGCGCGATCTGGATCGGCTTGATACCCGGACGATACCGTAATCGATTGGGCCCCGTGTGCTGGATCGAGTGATAGGTGATCCCGCACAACACCCGCTCGGGGCCGAGAATCTCCGCTATGGTGGCGGTATTGCCGATGCCGTTCTGCATGGACAGCACGTAAGTCTGCTCGCCAATGACCGGCAGGGAAGCCTGCACCGCGGCCTCGGTCTGGTAGGTCTTGACCGCGACGTACACCAGGTCCACTGGCGCCATGCCTGCCACGGAGGTCACCGCGCGGATCGGCACGTTACGCTCGCCCTTGGTCCCCTCGGAAATGAACAGGCCGGTCTCGTTGAGCAAGCGCACTCGTGGCTCGTTGATCTCGACCATCACCACATCTTCACCGGCTTCACTCAGATGGGCGCCGATGAGTCCACCCAGAGCGCCGGCACCAACGACAACTATTTTCATCCGCTCGACTCCCTCTCGAGGAACAGTTCAAGCACCGGCTAGCGGTTCTTCCACTCCGGTCGCCGTTTTTCGTAGAACGAGTTGATGCCTTCCACCGGATCTTCGGACGCCATCAGCTCTTCCAGAAATACCCGCTCCGCCTCGCCGAGTGCGGCACGAAACGGCCGTTGCCGGCTCTGCTTCAAGCAACGGACGTTCAACCGCATCACCAGAGGACTGGCCCGCCGAAAATCCTTGAGCACGGATTGCAGGACGGTGTCGAGCTCCGCGGCCGGCACGACCCGGGTCACCAGGCCATAGGCCTGCATCTCGGCAGCGCTGTATATCCGTCCGGAACAGGTGATCTCCATGGCCTTGGCGCGACCCACCAGAGCCGGCAGCTCGGCGACCCCCACCGGAGCGAAGAAGCCGAGTCGGATTTCCGGCTGCCCGAACGTGGCGCCTTCACTGGCCAGCAACACGTCGGCCATGAGGATCAGCTCGAATCCCGCACCCAGGGCGGCGCCGTCCACGGCCATCACCACCGGCAGCTCCAGCCCGTCGAAGCGGCGGAACATGCGGCCGAAAGCGCCGATCATCTCCGGCGCCTGTTCCGGCCGGTGTTCACCGATGTCCGCACCGGCGCTGAACGCCTTCCCCTCGGCGGTGATGGCCACCGCCTTCAGACTGTCGTCGGCGCGGATCGTGGCCAGCGCTTCGCTCAGCTCGTTCATCATCCCCGCCGAGAGGATGTTCACGGGCGGGCTGGTCAGGGTGATACAGGCGACATCCTCCACGATCTCGAACCGGATGGTCTCGAAACTGCTGGACATGTGGGTATACCTCCCCCCGGGTGCCGTCGTTCTTGCGCGCGGCACCTCGACTCAGGACGAATCCGACTTCTGCCAGGTCGTCCCCGGTATCTCGAGGCTGTAATACACATGGATCTCTTCGGTATCCTCGAACATCCGCGGTACCACCTGCACCGGCATGCCGATCTCGATGCCGGACTCGGGGATCGTCTCCCCGAACCAGGCCAGAAGCCGGCCGGCTTCCTTGAGGTCCACCACGCCCACCACGAACGGGGTGATATCCTCGAAGCCCGCCGGGGCGGCGTCGATGCGGGTGTAGGTCATCACGCTGCCCTCGCCACTCAGCTCCTGGAACTCGAACTCACCACTCAGACACTCCGGACAGTCGGCGCGCGGCGGAAAAGAGAGGTATCCGCACGACGAGCAGCGGGAGGCCATGATCCGGCCGTCCTTGAGGAAACGGGCGAAGTCGCTGATCTTGGTATGCGGGGAGTAGCAAACTTTGCCAAACCATTCGAACACGAGCTAATCCCTCCTGAAGACGTTGACAAAACAGTACTGCCCGATGCCGCCCACGTTGTGGGTGAGTCCGACATCGGCGTCCGGTACCTGTCGCTCGCCGCATTCGCCGCGGAGCTGACGCACGATTTCATAAGCCATGGAAACGCCGGTGGCGCCGATGGGGTGGCCCTTGGCCTTGAGTCCACCATCCACGTTCACCGGGGTGGAGCCGCCGATATACGACTGCTTGTCCTGGATGAAGGCGCCGCCCTCGCCCCGGCCGCAGAAACCCAGATCTTCATAGGCCATGATCTCGGCCACGGTGAAGCAATCGTGCACTTCGGCGACCTTGACGTCCGCTGCCGTAATGCCGGCCATCGCGTACGCTTGTCGTGAGGCGTCTTCCGCCGACGGCAGACCGGTCAATTCCGGCCGCCGCAGCACCGACATGCTGGCGGACGCACAGCCGAGACCGTCCAGCCAGATGGGCCGACTGCCCAGCTCGCGGATTTTCGCCTCGCTGGCCAGGATGAGACAGGCGGCCCCGTCGGCGTTGGCGCAGCAGTCGTAAACCCGCAAGGGCGAAGCCACCGGATCGGAGGCCAGGGCCTTCTCCAGGGTGATCTCCTTCCGGAAGAGCGCCTTGTCGTTGCGCGCACCGTAATAGTGATTCTTGACTGCAACCTGGGCGAGCTGCTCGTCGCTGTCACCGAACTCGTGCTTGCGCCGTTGCGCGAACATGGCGTAATAGCCGGGGAAGGTGGTGCCGAACACCGACTCCCACTGTACATCGCCGACCCGTCCCATCAGGGCGAGGATCTCGGCGGTGGACAGCTCGGTCATCTTCTGACAGCCGATCACCAGCACCACTTCGTGCAGACCGGCGGTGATGGCCATCCAGGCGGTGCGGATGGCGGCTGAGCCGGAAGCGCAGGCCACCTCCGTCAACCAGGTCGGCTTCGGGTTCAGGTTCAGATACTCCTGGATCACCCCGCCGATGGACCGTTGCTTGTGATATTCCGGCACGGCGCCGATGACCGACGCCTCTATCTGCTGAGGATCGATGCCGGCATCGGCCATTGCCGCCCGGTAGGCTTCGAACGCCAGCTCCGGGGCGGTGGCGTCGCTCCGCCGCCCGAACTGGCCGTGCCCGATCCCGATTACTCCTACGCGTCCCATACCACTTCCTTTGCTAGATGTACTGTCCCCCATCGACCTTGATCACCTCGCCGGTGATGTGGCGAGAGAAATCCGAACAGAGAAAAGCCACCACGTTGGCCACGTCATCGGTGGTGGCAATACGACCGAGCACCGTGTCCTTGATGGCGGCATTCATAAATTCCGGCGGGATGGAGTCCGCCATCTCGGTTGCCACCATGCCGGGCGCCACGGCGTTCACATTGACGTTGAACTTGCCGAGTTCCTTGGCCAGCGCCTTGGTCAGGGCGTTGTTGCCGGCCTTGGAGGCCGAGTAATTACTCTGGCCGAACTTCCCGCGCAAGCCGTTGATCGAGGAGATGTTGACGATCTTTCCCCCGCGCTGATCCTTGAAAATCAGCGCCGCCCCCCGGTTGTAGTTGAAGTAGCCCTTGAGATTGGTCTCGATGACCCGATCCCACTGCTGCTCTGTCATCTTCCAGATGACACCGTCCCAGGTAATGCCGGCGTTGCAGACCAGGATGTCCAGCCTGCCGAAGTGCTCGATCACCCTGGCGAAGGTATCCTCCGTGGCTGCGAAGCTGGCGACGTCTGCCTGCAGGGCCAGCGCCCGGCAGCCCAGCGCCTCGACCTTCCCGGCGACGGCGTTGGCCGCATCCACGCGGCCGTGATAGGTGAGTGCCACATCACACCCTTGACGGGCGAGTACCAGCGACACCGCGGCGCCGATCCCCCGACTCCCGCCGGTCACGATGGCAACCTTTCCTTTCAATCCGAGATCCATACCGTTCCTTTCCGTTCGGTGTTGTTACTCGCGGTTCGATTCCTGTACGATTCCACTCCGCCGCACGGCGCGGCCCCAAACTCAATCGCACAACGGCAATTCGCCACCCAGCCCGTTCAGCAGCAGCGCCATCATCTCCTGGCCGAGCTGCTCGGCGGGGGCGTCGCGTTCGTGGTTGTACCAGGTGAAGATCCAGTTCTGCATGCCAAAGACGAACAGGGTGTAGTGACGCAGCAATCGTTCCGCGCCGGGTTTCGTCTCGTCCAGACCCAGCAGCTCCTTGATCACTTCGGTGTGATAGCCGAAGTACTGCCGCCGCAGCTGCTCGATGCAACTGTACCGCTCGCCCTTTAACGAATCCAGCTCGTAAGTACACACCTTCAATTCGTTGAAGTGGTCAGTGAAGTAAGCCAGGTGATTCTGCACGAGGCGCCGCAGCTTGGCCTCAGCCGAACCGCCCTCGGCCATGGCTCGATCCTGCAACTGCAACAGGGAGGAAAAGGCCCGGTGCTGGATCTGAAACAGCAGATCCTCCTTGTTCTCGAAGTAATAATACATGCCGGCCAGGCTGAAGCCGGTTTCCAGGGCGACGTTCCGGATGGAAGTCTGGGCATAGCCCTGTCGCGCCATCAAGCTGGCAGCCGCCTCCAGCAGTCGATCCAGCTTCGCTTCCGACTGTGAACGCACCGCGCCACGCTTGCCGGCGTTCTGGCGATCAGCACTGGATTCCTCTGCGTTTCCCATCGACCTCAATTCCTTCTGCACACCCGATCGGCAAACAAACGACACCCTGATCGCCGTCCGCCCACTCAGCCTCGATGCAACTCGCGGAGTCCCCGTAATATCTTTTCCGGCGTGATGGGCAATTCGGTCACCCTGACCCCGCACGCATCCGTGATGGCGTTGGCGATGGCCGCCATCATCGGTACGGTGCTGCCCTCGCCGATTTCCTTGGCACCGAACGGACCGTGGGGCTCGTAACTGTCCACAGCCCGCGAATTGATCTCCGGGGTCTCGTAGATGCTGGCGATGAGATAGCCGTGCAGGTCCGGATTGAGCAAGACCCCCCGGTGGTCGTGGATGGTGTCTTCCATCAGCGCCTCCCCCACCTCCATGACGACGCTGCCTTCCACCTGGCCGTGGAAGGTGATCGGATTGATCACCGTACCGGCGTCACTGAAGTCATGGAATTTATCCACCGTGACGTACCCGGTTTCCAGATCTACGGTGACCTCGGCCACCGTGGTGGAAAAGCTGTACGCCGGCGAGGTGCCCACCGGACCACCCTTGTAAGCGCCCCCCAGGCCCTTACGCGGCCGATAGTGTCCCTTGCCGACCACCGGTCCGGAGCGGCTGAACGCGAGGCGCGCCACTTCGTCCCAGTCCAGTCCGAAGTCCGGCTGCTCCGGAACGTAGATACGTCCGTCGCGCGCCACGAGTCCGTGGGGATCACAGCCCAGCCTCTCGCCAGCGACCTGCAACAACTGGGCCTTCACCTCGGCGGCCGCCATCCGAACCGCGTTGCCCCCCATGAGGGTGATGCGGCTGGCATAAGCGCCGAGTTCCACCGGGCTGAGCAGCGAGTCGCATTCGGCCATCCATATCCAGGCGTACGGCACCCCCAGCTCCTCGGCGGCGATTTGCGGCAAGACCGTGTTGCAGCCCTGCCCGATGTCCGCCGCCGCGATGTGCAGGGCGATTCCCCGGCCGTCTTCCAGCACCCGGATCACCGCGTTGGAGTGCGGAAAGTCGGAGCGGTAGATGGGATACCCGGCGCCGGACACGAAACCGCCACAGCTGATGCCGATCCCTTTCCCCGGCGGCAACTTGCCGTACTTCTCGTCCCAGCCGGTCTCGACACGCGCTTGTTCGAGAGTGGCCTGCAACTCGCAGGAAGAGATATCGAGTTCGTTGCAGGTGGTGCTGTTGGGTTCCATGGCGTTGAGTTGCCGCACTGCCAGTGGATCGAGGTTCAGGTCCTCGGCGATCATGTCCAGCAGTTGTTCGAAGGCGAATCGCGGCTGCGGCACCCCGTGTCCCCGCATGGCACCGCTGGCCGGCAGGTTGGTGTAGAGACGGTAGCCGTCGTACTTGTAATTGGGCAGCTTGTACAAAGTCGGCACCATGGAACCGGCGTAATAGACAGTGACGATACCGAAGGAGGTATAGGCGCCGCCATCGAGATGGATCGTGGACTGAACCGCGGTGATGGCGCCGTCCTGCTTCACGCCGATCTTCAGATCGATGTACTGCTTGTGCCGCCCGCGGAAGTGGTAGAACATCTCCTCCCGCGTGTACTTCATCTTCACCGGTCGGCCGGTCTTGCGGGCCAGGATGACACTGCACAGCTCCAGCGGCGTCGTCTCCGCCTTGACCCCGAAGCCGCCGCCCACCGGCGGTTTGATGAACCGGATGTTACTCATGGGAATCTCGAACATCCGCGCCAGCTGGTGATGGATGTAGTGCGGAGTCTGGGCCGACGACCAGACGGTCAATCGTTCACCGTGCCGTTCCCAGCGGGCGATGGCGGCGTGCGGTTCGATTGGGCTCTGGTAGGTGCGGTTGCCGACGAACGTCTGCTGCCGCACGTGATCCGCCTCGGCGAACCCCTTTTCCACGTCGCCGAAATGCCACTCCACCTGGGCGTTGATGTTGTTGGCGAATTTCGGATTCTCGGGATGGATCACCGGCGCGTCCGGCGCCATGGCCGCCACCGGGTCGAAGACGGCCGGCAGCTCCTCGTATTCCACCTCGATCAGATCCACCGCCCGGCTGGCGGTCTCCTCGTCCACGGCCGCCACTGCCGCCACCTCGTCACCCACATAGCGGACCCGATCCTTGGCCAGTATATGTTCGTCGTATCGAGCGGGGCTTACCCCGTAATACTTGTCGGTAACATCTGCGCCGGTGATCACCGCCAGCACGCCCGGTAGCGCTTCCGCGCGACTGGTGTCGATCTTTTTGATCAACCCGTGGGCGATGGGACTGTGCAGCAGCTTGCCATGGAGTAACCCCGGCAAGGTAATATCGTCGGTGAACCGGGTTTGGCCGGTCACCTTCTCGGTGGCGTCGTACCGGGCCACCCCGTGTCCGACCACACTGTGGTCGCGCGGCTGGATTCGCTCCGCATCGGGCGGATGGGTGTGTACCGGTTCATCCTGGCAGTTCTGCCAGTCCTGGATGGCGGAAATAATGCGGGGATAGGTCCCGCAGCGACAGAGATTCGCACCCAGAGCCGCCAGGATATCGTCGCGACCCGGGGCGGGCTTCCGGTCGATCAGCGCCTTGGCGGACAACAGTGCGCCCGGGGTGCAGAACCCGCACTGCATGGCGCCGTGTTTGATGAAGGCCTTCTGCAAGGGATGCAGTTCGCCACCCGGCGCCAGCCCCTCGATGGTGGTGATCTCGGCGCCGTCAAGGGTGGCGGCGAGCACGAGGCACGACGACAAGGAGCGACCGTTTATGAGCACGGTACAGGCGCCGCAATCACCCGCCTCGCATCCGCACTTGGTTCCGGTCAAGCCGAGATCCTCGCGCAGGATCTTCAGCAGGGTCCGTGCCGGGAGCATGGCCAGGGTGTGTTGCCGTCCGTTGACCTGGAAGGTCACCATTACTTCGGCGCTCATATGTCTTCTCCCCTGGCCCGCGCGCTGGCCGTCTCCAGAGCGCGTACCGTCAGGACCGCGACCAGTTCACGCCGGAAGGTATCGCTGCCGCGGATATCGGTGATGGGCTGCGCTTCTGCCGCGACCTGTTTGGCGGCTTGGCGGAAAAGTGCGCTGGATACTGTCTGCCCCCGCAAGATGTCGTTACATTTCTCGGCTAGCAACGGCACCGGCGCCACTGCACTCAACACGACCCGCGCCGTGGCGAGTCGTTCGCCATCCAGAACCACCTGAGCCGCCACCGCCGCCACGGCCAGGGCCGAACCACCCCGGAGCGAGAACCGCTGGTAGCTCGTGCCGCAGTGCGACGGCAAGGGCGGAATGGTCAAACTCACCAGGAGTTCATCACGGGACAGCACTGTCTGTCGGGGACCGAGGAAGAACTGCTCGGCAGTCACCTCCCGTGCACCGGCTACGCCCACGATCTGCAGGGTGGCGCGGGCGGCCAGACAGACCGGCGGTGTGTCGGCACACGGCACTGCACGACAGAAGTTGCCACCGATTGTTCCTTGATTCCGGATCTGCGGACCAGCCATGGTCAGGACCGCTGCCGCCAGTTCCGGAAACGCCCGCTGAACCTCGGCTGATTCGACAACCTCCGTCAAGGTCGCCATGGCGCCGATGCGAAGCGAACCATCTGTCAGGGTGATATGGCGCAGCTCCGGGATAGCCTGCAGGTTGATGACCTGGGAGGCGTTTTCGCGTTTGTTCTTGAGATCGAGCAGAAGTTCGGTTCCGCCAGCCAGATAGCGGCCGTTTTCACCCAGATCTCTGCCGAGAGTACACGCCTCCGCCAAGGTTCTGGGGTTGTGCAGTGAGAAATCACATACCGCCATCGTCACCCCCAAGCGAGTCCTGATCAGTCGCTGGAACAACGCTTTTTTTGACTTCGAACTAACGTTCGATAGATCATTTCCCACCAACACGTTTCTGTCAAGTGGTTATCCGGATCATCACGGATTGCCAGCCATGACGAGCCTGCCCGGCCCCTGTATCCGACCTGGAATCACTGGGTCGGCTGCGATCTGGTGACCAGTGACGGCCGCCAAGGCGCCAACGGCCAGGTGGAAGTGCCGCCGCCCAGTAGCGTCGAAAGTGACATCACCGGTGGCGCCAGCAACTTCAGTCTCCAGGTGACACCCAATCCCGCCAGCCAGCAGACCAGGTTCCGCTATCACTTGCCCAGCACCAACCAGGTCACGGTGCGGATCTACGATGTGGCGGGACGTCTGATTCGTACCTTCTCCCGCGGAAACGAGTCGTCCGGCTGGCATGAATTGGTCTGGAATCGTGACAACCATGCCGGACGGCGCACCGCCGCCGGCGTATATTTCTGCACTCTGCAAATCGGCAGTGAGGTCAACTGTAAGGAATTACTCTGGCTGGACTGAGCGGCCCCTGTATCTTCCCCCCTGCCGCGGGTAAGATTCCGTCCCTACCCCAAACTGTCCGAGCGTAACCGGAGATCGATGGGTTCGACTCCACCTGGCGGTTAGCTCATGGCGCAACACTTGGCTCGACCAACAGCTCAAACACTACTCCGCAACGCGCAGTTCACTCTCACCTGCCGGACGGCGCAGCGAATCACTCCTCGCAAATCGATCCATGAAATACCGCGTTATCTCAACCCGCTAGCGGGAGGTCGTGTCATGGAAAGGAAGACTCTACTGATGATCCTGGCCGGAGCATGCCTGCTCTGGTGTCTCGCCCCGGCGAGGACGTTCGCCCAGCATAAGCTCGACCCGGCCGGTGTGCCGATCTGTACGGAGGACGGCGCGCAGTACGCCCCGGCGACGCTGGCCGACGGAGCCGGCGGGTCCTACGTGGTCTGGAGTGACGACCGTTACCCCTTCACGCAGGTATACGCCCAGCGACTCGATGCCTGGGGCGAACCGCTCTGGCAGGAAAACGGCATCGAGATCTGCGCGGAGACGGGCGGTCAGTACTCGCACTGCGCCGTGTCGGACGAGGCAGGCGGTCTCTACGTGGTCTGGGAGGATCTCCGCGGTTTGGATCCCACCCTCTACGCCCAACATGTCGACTCTCTGGGTAATCAGCTCTGGCCCAGCAGCGGACTCCGGGTCGCCTACGGCAGCGGCATGCAGATCCAGCCGCGGATCGTCGCCGACGGACAGGGTGGCCTCATCGTCTGCTGGATGGCGGGCACGATGGACATCGATATCCACGCCCAGCTGATCGAGAGCAATGGCTACCTCCGCTGGGGCAGTACCGGTGAAGTGGCCTGCGACGCCATGGGGCCTCAGGACCAGCCACAGCTGGCCAGCGACGGCCAGGGCGGCGCCATTCTCGCCTGGAACGACTTCCGGTACGGTGATGGCCAGGTTTACGCCCAGCGTATCGGCAGCGGCGGGAGCGCGATGTGGGCGCACAACGGCGTCGAGGTCAATCCCGGCGGTATGGGCATGATGCTCGGCGGTGTGGTGAGCGACGGCCTGAATGGCGCCATCGTCTGCTGGACCGACTTCGCCTTGGGCGGCTGCGTCGCCGTGCAGAAACTGGACGAGACGGGCAACCGCATGTGGCCGGACGGTCAGACCGTCACCAATCCGTGCGGTGGCAATCAGGACCTGCCGGTCATCACCAGCAATGGTTATGGCGGCGCCGTGGTGAGCTGGATCGACCGCCGGTACGACGGCTCGGGCGACGTGTACATTCAGTATCTCGACGAGACCGGCACCATACCGTGGGGCGACGAGGGGCTGGCGGTCTGCAGCGAGAGCGGCGCCCAGCACTCGTTGACCACCGTTCACGACGGGGAAACCGTCTGGGTCGGCTGGATCGACGAAAGGGAACCGGGGCGACAGCAGGCGTACATCCAGGGTTACGCCGCAGGCGGCGAGATGGTGTACCAGGCGGGTGGTCAGATGGCCGCCGAGGCCAACAGCGACCAGTCCGAGTTCGACCTCGTCGCTGTCTCCGGCGGCGGTTGCTTCGGCGCCTGGGGCGACGTGGCCGCCGTGTCCGGTCCCGACGGCATCTACGGGCAGATCTTCATCTTCGGGTACAATATCCTCGTACACTACAATTCCACTCCCGGGCCGACCCAGGAAACCGCGCTGGCCGGGATCATCGGCGTCAGCAAGGTGGGTTACCGCTGCAAGCACGTGCCGGTCATCTGTGCCAATCGTGTCAGCCAAAGCCAGCTGAGCACCATCTCCGGCCTGGGCGGTGTCAACACGATCTCCTATTCGCGCTACCTCGGATACAACCTCGACATCAGCACTCGCGCCATCAAGGCGCGGACGAGCGCGGTATACGGATCCGGGGTCTGGGACGACCTCGGCTACGACGGCTCCGGAATCAACATCGCCATCATCGACACCGGCGTGGACGACGACAGCCCGGCCGGCAACGGCCACCAGTCCCTGAACGACTTCGACGACAACACGGGCACGTCGGATCCGAAGTTCGTCGCCGGTTTCGACTGCATCGCCGACACGTTGCTCAATCCCGACGACGACGCGCAGACCTCGTTCCACGGCACGCATGTGGCCGGCATCGCCTTGGGGACCGGCGGCGGCGAGAGCGACGCGACGCAGAAATACCGCGGCGTGGCGCCAGGAGCGGGCCTGGTCGACGTGAAGGTGTTCCCCAAGTTCGGCGGCGCCAAGACCGAGGACCTCCTGCAGGCCATGGAGTGGTGCATCGACAACAAGACCACCCACAACATCCGGGTGGTGAACATGAGCCTCGGCCGGGCCTACAATTCTGACGGCTCCACCGAAACCGACTGGCAGGGGAACGTGACGACGGATCAACAGTGCGCCCTGGCCAACCAGATGGTCGACGAGGGCATCGTGGTCATCGTGGCGGCAGGCAACGAGGAGAGCAGCAGCCGCAAGAACCACGCGGGGCTGGGGTCGCCCGGCTCCGCCGACAAGGTCATCACCGTGGCTGCCATGAACGACAGCAACACGGTCTCCCGCGACGATGACATCATCGCCAGTTACTCCAATCACGGCCCGCGCAAGGATGACCTCGACACGAACACCGAGGAAGAGAACAAGCCGGAGATCACTGCTCCCGGCGGTGGCTCCTCGGGGTACCAGATCGAATCGGCTGCCGGCACGAACACCGGTTCTCCCGCCAACATCTACTCGAGCAAGTCCGGCACCTCCATGGCCGCGCCGCACGTGGCAGGTGTAGTGGCGCTCATGCTCGACGCCAACTCCAGTCTCAAGCCGGCGCAGGTGGAGTCGCTCCTGGTCAGCACGGCGTCCGATTGGGGCACTGCCGGCTGGGACACCATTTACGGCTATGGGTACATCGACGCCTACGCGGCGGTGGCCGCGGCCGAGGGCATGCCCGACGCCGGCATGGGCGACTGGAGCAACGATCCCTACGATCCCGGTCGGCCCGGCAACCACTGGAATCTGCCGCAATGGGCCCACGAGATCGGTCTGCACGGCGGCACCATGGAGCTGACCAATTATTCCTGCTTCGGGACCGCCAGGGGGTACACCGCCTCCTTCTATGCCCAGGAGCCGACCACCTGCAACTACGTCGGTTCCCCCCTCGTAGAGCTGATCGCCACCGATCTCGTGCCTGACATCCTCCCCCAGGAATCGGTGGTGATGGGACCGTATTCGTATCCGCACGCCACGCTCAACAGCTTCGCTGAACCGTACTGGTCTTACTGCGCCAACGTGGAGAGCGACTACGATCCGACCAGCAGCCCGTGGCCGCAGAACGACAACAACTCGGCCTTCAGGTCGTTCTTCACTATCTCGGGTGAACCGGGCGAACAGCTCGGCCTGCATTTCTGGCTCCACAACCACGATCTGGTGGAGCGGAACTGCTGCCTCGAGGCCCTGACGAACGAACTACCCGCCGGCTGGACATTCGGGATGAGCCCGGAACCCGGCACCATGGTCACCATCCCACCCGGCGGCTCGTATGTCGGTGAGCTGTGGCTGGTGCCTGCCACCCCGGGCGAGGTCGGCACGCTGGTAGTGAAGCAGCGCGATTTCGACCTGAATCAGGAGTTCGTGCGGGAAGCGGGCGGGCTCAGCTTCCAGGTCTCCACCGCCACGTCCGACGTTGTGGAGGGATCGACGCCGCGGTACAGGTTCGCCAAGTCGCCGGCGGCGCCGAACCCGTTCAATCCGCAAACGATCATCCGGTATTCGCTGGCCAGCAAACGGCCGGTGCAACTCCGGGTCTACGATCTGCGGGGGATGCTGGTTCGCACACTGGTGGACGAGACCCAGCCTGCCGGCTGGCAGAGCGTGACCTGGGACGGCAGCGACAATCGGGGTCGTCAGGTTGGATCAGGAGTCTACTTCTGCCGGATGGAAACCGGAGAATTCCGCAAGTCGCAGAAATTGCTCCTACTCAAATAGACTGGACCGAGGCGACACCGGATCCGTATGTTGATGTCAGCAGGTTACCGCAGGCAGAAATAGCAAAATACCGAGAGAGATGTCACCCTCCAGGGGTCGGGCGAATTGAAGCCGCCGCGGATTCGCCAGCCGACTGGAGGGTGAACTCATTTAACAGAACATCGCGCTATCATATTGTCGTTATAGCATTTCATCAACCACCAACCAGGACGGCAGTCTGCCGCGGCAGGGCAATACGCCGTCTGTCGCAGAGGGCCACCAGGAAAAAGGTCACCAGGCTCACCAGCCAGGTGAAGTAGATGGGGTGCGGAAACGGTCGCCAGGACGCCGGCGCCAGCAACCAGGCCGCCAGAGCGAGCATGGTGGTGACGAGGGTCCAGCTCGCCGAGCCACGCCGGCAGACAGCAGGCCAGAACATGGTCATCAACACCACCAGGGTATAAGCTGTCGAGAGAGCCAGCCCGTCCGTCAACACCTTCAGGATCCCCTGCACGTTCGCCGCGAGAATGTACGTCACCACACTGAGTAAGAGGACCGTCAACCGACACACCAGCTGTTCCCGCGCCGGCGCGAGATCGGGAGCGAAGAACCGCTTGATGATGTCATTGGAAACCAGCGTGGCGCTGCCCATCAACAGGGCGGAAGCGGTGCTCACGTCCGCCGCCCACAGTCCGGCCAGGATGATGCCCGCCGCCAGGGGTGGGAGTCCCAGTACCACCCGCGGCAACGCCTCGGTGGGCACGATGCCGGGATACTGCACCACCGCCGCGATACCGAGTACGGCACTGATGAAACCGACCGGCGCGATGATGAGGCCACCCAGCAGATACCCGCGCGCCGCCGCTTGTTCACTGCGGGCAGCGAAACCGATCTGGATCACCGACTGGGTCGAGTGGGCCATGGTGATCATCACGATGAACCAGGCAGCGATGATCCCCGGCCCCACGGCGAACCAATCGAACCCGGGATGGTCCGCCGGGATCCGGCGAGCGAACTCCGCGAATCCGCCCAGATCTTTCACCGTGAGCAGGGCCCCCAGACAGACACCCACGTAGATGACGATTACGTTGATGACGTTGGTCAGACCGGCAGCCCAGAAACCGCCGATGAGTGTGATCCCCACGAAGACCAGTGCCGTCACCGCCATGCCTTGCTCGAAGGAGAACACGTCGGGCAACAACGAGGAGAGGATGGCGCCGCCCGCCAGGTATTGCAGGGAAGTGACCACGACCTGGATGACGAGCTGGCCCACCACGCCGATGACCCGACCACTGGTGCTGTAGCACTGCTCGAACAGTTCCGGCAAGGTGGTGATCTCGAAGCGACGGTACCGCCGCGCCACGAACAGCCCCATGATCAGGGCGCCCGCGGCCCAAGCCGCGTTGTACCAGCCGGCAGACAGCCCGGACTGATACGCGCGTTCCGCCACGCCGATGGTGGAAGCACCACCAACGGCGAGTCCGGCCAGCAGGGCCGCCGAGACCACGGCCGGCAAGGCCCGCCCGGCCAGCAGGTAACCCACCACCCCACCCCCACCACGCGCCGTCAGTCGACGTGCCCACCAGGTCACCGCAAAGAGCGCGATCACGTAGACCGCCACCACGGTGAGAGGCACCCAGTGGGTCATGTCTTGCTCCTGTTCCAGCTCTGCGGGGCCATACGACGAGTGATCACTGCACCTTGATCCGCACGTCCACCACGGCAGGGATGGTGCCCTGCTCGTAGACAAAGATCGGATTCAGATCCATTTCCGTGATGGCCGGGAAGTCCGCGGCAAGTCGCGAGGCGCGCAGCAAAAGATCCGCCACCGCCTCCAGATCGGCAGAGACCTCGCCGCGGACACCGGTGAGCAGCGGGTACCCCTTGATCCCCTGCATCATCTCCAGTGCTTCGGGACGACTGAGCGGCGCCACCGCCACAACCACATCCTGCATCACTTCCACGAAGATCCCGCCCAGTCCGAACAACAGCATGCTGCCCAGACCCGGTGCCGTCTTGGCG
>JBDRBC010000155.1:0-7548 GCA_043823125.1 bacterium
TCGTAGGTGAAGGGCTTCTCGGCAGACCCCCGTCATATGGGTCCTGGCGAGATAGAACCGACGATCGGCATTCGAGTAGGGGTCAATGGTCCAGCCGGGCACCCTGGACGATTCTGGGCGCGATAAACCGGCCTCAGACGGTTCATACTTATACGACCCAATGGCAGTCCTGGTGGGACGGTGATTTTCGCCGCGGCGTGTCGCCCCTTATTCCTCCTACTAGGACTCTCTGGCCGGATCGCGAGAGTCGTACAGGGTGGTGATATCAACGGCATGACTTGCCCAACCGCCCCCACCTCCCCCTACTAATCCCGATCTTCTGGCAATCAATGTTTCGGTTGAACATTCTTGTCTCAAAAGTGTCTCGCCAAATCGAATTGTGTGCTGTCACGCGAGACACAAAAAATGTCACACGAGACATATCCGCGGTAAGCATAGTGTTGTGTGTGCGAGTAATTGTATGATAAATAACAAGATAAAATTTATCTTGTTAATGGCACAACCCTTGCCATACCACCCACCATGCTGTCTCACAGAAGCCCCAGGCGAAAGCGATCACCCGATGGCCAAGAAATTCAACGAGAACCTGCTCAAGGTCACTCGCCTCACCTGGGAGATGCCGGCTCTAGCTATAGTTGATCAGTCACACATGTCTTTTAGGAGGAGTACGATGAGAGGAACAACAAAGACCGTTCTGTCCCCGCTGCTGACCGCCATGGTAGTGCTGCTCGTTGCGGCACCGAGCATGGCCGAAAACCTTCCCATCATGGACTACTACGGTTTCGCCTGGGAAGACGGTGGCTTCCTGCCGAGTGATCCCGGCGACATGCTCAGCTTTGCCGGCGTGGTCGATAACCTGCATCCGATCGTCGGCTACGACCTGGCCGACGGCGAGGTCACCCTGGTGGTGTCCGACCTCGTCAGCACCGGCGAGGTGCCCGGTGGCCCGGGAATCACCCAGGTGAGCTACGTCGGCGGCACGCTCTCGATCTACTTCGATCCCGCCAAGAACGCGGACTGGGGCACCTTCCCACCCAACGCGGTGGCCCCGGCGACCTTCGGCGAGGGCACGCTACTCTTCCAGGGGAACTTCACCAGTTTCGTCGCGATCATCACCGGTAACGGCATTGGCGTCTTCGACGGCACGCTGGACGGTGTCGGCGGCGAGCTCCTCGGCCAGGCCTGTACGAACTGCGCCTACTCCTGGGGTGGCATCTTCACGATGCACTCCGGCGCCCAGCTGCCCGACGGCTTCCAGCTGCAGCTCGATGGCACCCTGGAGGTCAACGCGGCCGTCCCGGCGCAGGAAAGCACCTGGGGTTCGGTGAAGGCCCTGTACAGCAACTAGCTCTCAGCCACTTTGAATAGATGGAGGATATCGCCATGAAGAAGATGCTTTCGTTCGCTCTCGTGACCATCGCCCTGGCCAGTTTCGCCACCGGCGCAACCGCCCAGCAACTATTCGATTTCAACGGCCAGACCCTGTTGCCCGGAGCTGTCGGCGGCCATCTGACCATGTACAGCGTGGTGTACGATCCGGCGCCCGGCACCACGCCGATACCGCTCGACTTCGCCAGCTACGAGTTCACCCTGGTGGTGACCGATCTCGAGCTGGTGAACGTCAACGGCAACGCCCAGGAATACGCCGGCGGCACGGTGACCATCTACCAGGATGATGCCACTTCCGCCGACTACACCAACATCGGGACCTTCACGGACGGGACCGCCGTCCTGATCGGGACCGTGGACCTGAACCGCATACAGCTCACTGCCACGCTCACCACGATCGGCGGCCTGGTCGACTGGACCGGCGGCACGCGTCTGGACGATATCGCCCTGGCGGACCAGGTGGACTGGCCCTTCCTTTCCGGTGCGAGCAACAGCGCAACGGTCACCGAGCCAGGCTACGACGAGAACTGGGACGGCAAGGTTGAGCCCGAGCACGAGATCATCGACAACGAGACCGTGAGCTGGGGAGGCCTGCGGGTGATGTACCGCTAGATCCCCTGCATGTTCGGTGCCCATGTCACGATCGAATTACCCCTGGGTTTAGACCCGGGGGTAAGTTCGTTTGGTCAAAGCAGGTCGTATCCCCGAGAATGTACTTCCGGTCACTTCTTACAGGGGGTGTCCTCTCTGTACACTCGATCCATCCAGATCCCGGAAAACTGAGAAGAATGTTCCAATAGTCGGACAGTCTCAGTATGTCTGTCTCGCCTTCCGACGACCATTCTGTTACACTCCCCCCATATCTCGCCCGCCCAGATTCACACCCTTTCAAAAATCCAATCCACCCAATTCCCTATCAAACGAACTGACCTCCTCCCCCATTTCTCTACACCTCGATCATTTCCCTGCAGAAAATTCAGACTATTCAATCAATAATTACGCAGAACCGGAAGAAACAAAGCACACCTCTCCAGGTCTGCCTCTGAAGGCGGTCACGGTGTGGATGGTCAGGCAGCCCGCCGGAAATACCGATGATGGAGTCCGCCCAGGACAGGCTCCCATCGGACAGGTCCAATCCCAGGCGGCTCGACCTCCCTCGGTACCGGGCAGTCCTTCTCCAGCCCGAGATGCGTTCTGCTGCCGTGATAGTAATCGAGGTACTCGCGAAGAACTCGCCGCAGATGCCGTTCATCGAGGATGATCAGATGGTCCAGACATTCGCGGCGAATCGATCCGATCACTCGCTCGACGTAAGGATTCTGCCAGGGCGAATGCGGAGATATCCGGATCTGTTCGATGCCAAGTGATTCCATGCGACGATTGAACTGGTGGCCAAATATCTTGTCCCGATCCCGAATGAGATATCTCGGTGCCGTGTCCCACGGAAACGCTTCGACCACCTGCTGCTCGGTCCATGCTTCCGTGGGTGCATCGGTAACATTGCAGTGGAGTATCCGTCGCCGTGAATTGTCCATGACCAGAAAAACATATAGCACCCGGAAGGCCGCTGTCGGCACGGTGAAGAAGTCGATCGAGGCGACATCCAGCGCGTGGTTTGTTAAGAAGGTCCTCCAGCTCTGAGATGGCGGCTTGCGGCGACCGATCATGTACTTCGACACCGTGCCCTGGCTGACCTCGATACCGAGCTTCAGCAGCTCGCCATGAATGCGGGGGGCGCCCCACAGCGGATTGGCCCGCGACAGGTCGTGGATCAGATCCCGCATTTCAAGGACCAGAGCCCGGCGCGATCTGAACACCGCGAGCAATACATGAAGTGCGAGATTGAGCATAATCAAAGCTCATCGGCAACATGCCACGAATCCTGAGAGGTCCAGGCAAACCGATTCAGCGACTGTGGCCACAGCGGGATCCCGGGTCATGGAGTGCAGGACGAGCGTTAAAAGCTGTGCTATCCTCCCCGCACACGACACGACCATCCCGGCGGCCACCGGGACCAGACAGCGTAACGGCAACGAGGTAACAATGCGCTCTCTGATCTTGCTCTGCACCACCCTGTCCCTGCTGGCCCTGGCCGGCTGCAACGAGACGTCCGCCCCCGAAAACGACGGCCGGCTCGAACTGCGCCTGTCACTGCAGCCCGCCCTCGACCTCGGCTACAACATCACCCGGGTGACAGTCACCGCCACCGGCAACCAGACCACCCGCAGCCACGACCTGCTCGTCGACGGCGATGCCGCCACGGGCACCCTGACCGACCTGCCCGCCGGCCAGTACAGTGTCACCGTGAACGTTCACGCTGCCACGCCGATCCTGGCATCAGGAACCGGCACCGCCACGACCAGCGCGGTCAAGACAACCACCGAGATCGACTTCGTGGATTGGACCGACCTCTACCCCGATCTCCCCAAAAATGTGCTGTTCATCGGCAACAGCCTCACCCGCAACACCCACGCTGACGGGAACCGCAGCCTAGACCAGCATCTGGCCGACCTGGCCAACCACGTCGACTCCAACCTCACCGTCACCGCCGGCGCGGTGGCGATAGACGGCTACCGCCTGCAGGACCACTGGCAAGACGATGAAACCCGCGCCGTGGCGGCCATCCGGGCCGGCAACTGGGATCTCGTGATACTGCAGGGCAGCGGCTGGGAAGCGTACGCCCATCCCGACAGCGCGGCGCGGTATGCCGAGCTACTGCACGACGAAGTCGTGGCCACCGGCGGACAAACCGCCGTCTTCATGACCTGGCCAGCCCGGGAATTCCCCGAGCTGACCGACGAGCTGGCGACCGCCCACGAGTTTGTCGGCCTGCAGATCGGCGCGCCGGTACTTCCTGTGGGAATATCTTGGCTTGCCGCCACCGAGTCGCGACCGGAAATCGAGCTGTACGCCGAAGACGGCGGCCACGCCAGCGACCACGGCGCCTATCTGATATGCTGCGTGCTGTTCGCCGCCATCTTCCAGCTCAGCCCGGAAGGAACATCATATGTCGGCGCCCCCGCCATCACCCGCGACGAGCGGGAGTTCCTGCAGACCGTGGCCTGGGAGACCGTGACGGGCTACGGGGATTGAATCTGTCATCTCCGCACCGTCAACTCCCGCGTCATCACCCGCTTCACCGCCCCCACGCTCACCACCAGCCGCGCGACGTACAGACCGCTGGCCACGTCGGCGCCACGGCCGTCGCACCCGTCCCAGTGCCACGTGTGCTCTCCCGGCGGCAGGGTCTGGCGAGCGAACTCGCGCACGCGTTGTCCGCGAATGTCGTAGACCGCCAGCGCCGCGTCGGCCGTTGCCGGCAGGGAGAACTGGAAGGCGGTCCGGCCCGGCGCCGGGTTGGGGCAGGCGCCCGCGAAGGCGATCCGGGACTGCCCCGTGGCCTCGGGGTCCGGCGATACGGGTTCGTCCACACCGCTGAGGCCCGGTTCCGGCAGGCAGTCCAAACAGCCGGAGCGGGCATTATCGTACCCGACCATGGGCCACCAGCGGGTCGGCGCGCCCAGCGGCGGGGTGGCGGTGTCGAAGACGTAGAGCAGATCTCCGATGGGAACGACCATCTCCTGGCTGCCGTCGCCATCCACGTCCGCCGCCACCGGGCTCACCACCGGGGCGTGGTCGTAGAAGTTCGGCCAGTCAGCGGGCGTCTGGGCCAGCGCCGACCACTCGTGGATCCAGCCGCCGGTGGTGCCGACGATGAGCTGCGGCCGTTCCGTGTCGGGGCGCGCCACCCGGGCGATGATCGGCTCGCTGGTAGCCGTGTCGCCGACGGCCACCGCCACCGGGTAGTTGGGTAGCGGGCTGCCCGCCAGGTTCACCGCGAATACGCTACCCGATTCGGTGCTGAAGCAGATGGCGAAGTTGGCGGGGGTCATCACCTGGGCGATGGAGACGCCGATCACCGGCGAGCCGGTGCCGGAATCGAACGGCCACTCGGTGCCGTAGGTTGTGCCGTCATGGTGGATCAGATAGACGGTGCCGTCGCTCAGCGGCACGGCGATCTCCAGGTCGCCGTCGCCGTCGAGGTCGGCCAGGGCCACGCCAGCCGTCGGGATGGCCGCCCCGGCGTACTGGTAGAACTCCAGGGTGCCATCGGGCGCGAGGATGCCGAGGCCGTTTGTCGTGACGGAGACGATCTCGGTCTGGCCGTCGTCGTCCACGTCGCCGATGGCCGCCCGGCCCACCACGGTCCCCGCTGCCGCCACCACGGGCCAGCCGGGACGTTCATCGCCCCAGACACTCAGCAGATGGACCGCATTGCCCGTGGCCGCGACGATGTCGCCGACGCCGATGCCGGTCACCGGCCCCGCGCTGACGTACACGTCCGTGCCGCTGCCCAGGTCGTGGGGTTGATTCCCTATGGGGTCGAAGTTGTTGTCGAGCACGTGCAGCAGGCCGTCCGCGCCGCCCACCATCACCTCGGGGACCTGGTTGCCGATCAGATCGTACAGCACGGGCACCGAGCTGGGCCCGGTGGCGCCCATGTAATAGTACTCGGCAAAGTAGATGTTGGATCTGCACAGTCGTAGCTGACCGTTGTCCTCGGCGATGACGATCTCCGCCACCCCGTCCCGGTTCAAATCGGCCACGCCCGGCGCGGCGACGAAGTAATCACCGATGCCGTACTCCAGCCAGTCCTCCTGGGACACCGCATACCCGGGCTGATCGCGCCAATCCGCGTTGAACCAGACCGCGTCCTCCTGACCCCACTGGGCCTCCATGATGGCCAGGACAGCGGTCTGATTGCCTTGTGACGGATCGAGGGCGAATCGCAGGGTGGATACCTCGATCGCCCCGCAACGCAGGTACAGCCCCGCCTCGTACGGCCCCAGGATGCTGCCGTTGGGGCGCAGAACGTAGTAGTCGCCAAATTGATGGGCTGCGGTGGCCATGATTCCCCACGCCGCCCAGAACAACTCGAAGTGCTGGTCGATTTCGGGATCTAACAGATCACCGGGCTGCCAGGTGACGCCACCGTCCCTGGAACCCATGATGTAGGTCCCCCGGTCCGGCGAGTAGATCTTGTAGTACCCGATCACGATGTCGTCGCCGTGGGGGTCGGAGGCGAGGGTGAGATCGCAATAATCCCAGGCGTCGGTCTCCGTGATCAGGATCGGGGTCAGGTCCCAGTCCCCCAGCGTGGCGCCGTCGTTGACCGCGGTGATGAGCTGGATCCGCGTCGATTCGGTGGTGAGGGTGTGTGAGGAAAGCATGCCCACCACGTACACGACCCCACCGCCACCGAAACCGAGTTCCACGTCCAGGTCCAGTGAAGTCCCCACCGGCTCGCTGAGGTCGAAAAGAACCAGCGGCGGCTGGAAGGTGGCCCCGCCATCCAGGGAGACAGCGTAGTGCAGCTCGAAGTCGAAGAAACCGTCCTGGATCCAGTAGGCGACGCCGACCGTGGGCGGGCCGACGGTGGAAGGCCGCGAGGCGAACAGCACCTTGAAAACCCTGGGATAGGCTCCAGCCGTGTACGGCAGTTCCTCCACCAGAACCGGATTCCAGGCCGGGGTCGGATTGGTGGCGTCCGTGCTGTAGACCCAGATCAGATCGGGATGCCCGTACTGCAGGACACTCAGGAACAGCGTCTCGCTGCCCAGGCCGGTGACGACCTCCAGCTCGGCGTCCATGGCCGAGTCGCCGTCCGGGAAGCTGATGACGCTCCATTCCGTCCACGACTGGCCGTGGTCCTCGCTGCGCAGGATCACGGTCTCCGATTCCAGGGTACCGATCTCGCGCTCCAGGCTGGCGAAGATCACCCCGCTGGAGGTGATGGCCAGGCCGGGCTCGCTTCTTTCGAGCTCTCTGCCGTCCCAGGGGTAGTAGACCAGGTCGCCGGGATCGCCGCCGATGATGGCCAGCGCCAGCGCCGGGGTGAGCAGGGTGGCCAGGAGAAGTGGAATCAGCATCCGGGTCGTAAACGAGCGAGTCATGGCAAACCTCCAAAGGTACCGAGATGTCAGCTGCTTGTTATTTGATTACGCGGCAAAAGGTGTGAGATTGGACCAGGGACAGCCTATGTTTTCTTGTACCCGCGCCCCCGGTTGATCTGACCCGCCCAACCCTGTATACTCATGTCGATCCGACAAAAAGTATTCTTCCCCCACACCGGCTGGCGGAAAGTAGGAGAAGATCATG
>JBDRBC010000156.1:0-10359 GCA_043823125.1 bacterium
CGCCGCTCATGACCGCGCGGGCGATCCGCTCCGCCGTGGAGAGTCGCGGCGAGATGGCGGCGTCGATACCGATCAACGGCAACAAGGGAGCATAGTGCGCCCGGTTGACCCGGCAAATGGTCTTGCCGGCGCCGTGATACCGCGCCAGCAGGCAGGCCATGATATTGCTCTCTTCTTCTCTGGACACCGAGACGAAGCCGCCCATCTCCCCCACCCCTTCACTCTCCAGCAAATCGGCGTCGGTGCCGTCACCGTGCAAGACCAGGGCGTTGCTGAGTTGTTCGGAAGCGCGGCGACACTTCTCCTCGCTCTGATCGATGAGTTTGACCTTCACGCCGCTGGCCAGCAGGCTGCGCGCCAGCTCGAGCCCGAGAGTGTTGGCGCCAACGATCATCACCTTCACTATGGGCTCGGACGGCGCGTGGAAGAACGGCATTGAACGATCGATGGTGCTTTGCCGACCCGTGAGGTAGATCTGGTCCTCCGGCTCGATGATGGTATCACCTCGCGGGATCAGGGTTTCCTCTCCCCGCACGATGGTGGTCACCAGGGCCAGCCGCTCACCCGCGTCGGCGGCAATCTCCGCCAGGCTGCGACCCACCACCGGTGCCTCCGCCTTGACCCGGGTGCCGACGATTCGCACCCGCCCACCGGCGAACTCGTAGAAATCCGAGGCCGCCGTCTGAAAGAGGATCTCCCGCACCTGGCGCACCGCCTCCAGGGCGGGATTGAGCACCATGTCGATGCCGTCGAGCATGAGCTGCCCGTTGATGTAATAGTCGTCTTGCCGAACCCGCGCCGCCAGATAACGCGCACCCAGACGCCGGGCCGTCAGGCAACCGAGGATGTTGAGTTCATCCCGATCGGTCACGGCCGCATAGAGATCACAATCGTTCAATCCGATTTCCAGCAGGATGGCGGGGCTGACGCCGTTACCCTCCACGATGTTGCAGTCGAGCTGCTCCCGCACCGTGCGTAGACGCTCCGGATCCTTTTCGATGACGTAGACATCGTGCTCGCGCTTGCTGATACGCCGGGCGAGATCGAAGCCCACGGCCCCGGCGCCGATGATCACGATCTTCACTTCAGTTCACCCCGTGAATGAGTTGAGCACCTCGATGGTCCGCGCCATATCCGACTCGCTGGTCTGGAGGTTCGGCACCAGCCGCACCCGACCCGGCCCGAACGGCACGCCGAGAATCTCCCGTTCCGCCAGATAGGCCAGCACCCGGTTCTCGTCCGCCGGCGCGGACACGTCGAAGATCACGATATTGGTGTCCACCGGATGATTGACGGTGAGCAGACCGTTGGTCACGGAAGCGGCCAGGTATGACGCGTTGGCGTGGTCCTCCGCCAACCGTTCGAGATGGTTGTCGAGGGCGAAGAGACAGGCGGCCGCCAGCAGTCCGGCCTGGCGCATGCCGCCGCCGAACATCTTCCGGATGCGGTGGGCTTTTTTGAGGGTCACGGCATCGCCCGCCAGCACCGAACCCACCGGCGCCCCCAGCGCCTTGGAAAAGCAGACACTCACCGTATCGGCCGGCGCGGCCAGTTCCGCCAGGGTGCGACCGCTGGCCACGTGGGCATTCCAGAGCCGGGCGCCGTCCAGGTGCAGCCGTAAACCACGGGCGTGCACCTGTTCGCCGATGGCCACCACTCCCGACTGGGGCAAGACCCGGCCACCGGCCCGATTGTGCGTATTCTCCAGACAGACCAGCGCCGGCGCCGCGGCGTGGACATCGTCGGGATTGAGGGCGGCCGCAATCTGCTCCCACGACAGGATGCCGTCAGCCGTGGGGACACAGGTCACCAGGAGTCCGCTCAGGGCCGCCGGCGCCCCGGCCTCGTACCGATAGATGTGAGCGCCGTGCTCCAAAACGATCTGGTTGCCCGGTTCGGTCTGGGCCCGCAGGGCGATCTGATTGCTCATGGTCCCGCTCGGCACGTACAGGGCGGCTTCCTTGCCGAGCAACTCGGCCATACGTTCTTGCAGTCGATTAACCGTGGGATCGTCGCCAAAAACGTCGTCCCCCAGCTCGGCGCTGATCATGGCCTGATACATGGCCGGGGTGGGTCTGGTCACCGTATCACTTCTGAGATCTACAACGGGCATTGTCCTCACCTGCCACAAGTCGTTGTTCCGGATTGACTTCGGATAGTTGTTGTCGGGGATTGCCGTCCAGGGCCAGTGTCAACGTAGGAAACCGGCCAAACCGAGCACGAAGGTCGGGATAGGCCGGTAACTGGATGTATCTGTACGTCGAAAACAGACGGCTCACCCGACGGGAAACGGGTCAGGGGGTCGCCACTCGGTCCTTGAGCATCTTCGAAACCTTGAACACCGGAACGCGGCGAGAAGGAACCGGAACCGCCTCGCCGGTGCGAGGGTTTCGAGCCATGCGTTCCTTGCGCTCCTTGACTTTGAATGTACCGAAACCCCTTATCTCCAGGTGCATACCGTCCACCAGCAGGTCACCGATCTTCTGGAGAAAGAGATCCACGGTCTCGCTTACTTCCTTCTTGGTCAAGCCAGTGCGCTGGGCAATGTCCTCCACGATATCGGCCTTGGTCATTGGATCAGCCCTCCTTAACTACATGGCCGTTCAACGCATTGCGTTGTTCCAGTACCATTCGATGGTCAACCATAACCAGCAACGCGTCAAGGACTTTATCGCGATTGACCCGGTCTGGCAAGTTGCACGAATTCACGGCCTTGGATATGGCAGGACGAAATGTCTCGACTCGCCTCGAACTGTCCCGCTCTTCCCCGAAATCCCTCGACGTTCCGGATAGTCCTTTATCGGACTTACAGTTCCGGCCGTGGGCACAATGTCGGACCGACGTGGCACCGGCTTTGCAGACAGTCCGTCTGAATGCGGTCGGGAGGAGTTCCGTCAAACAACCGTGCCACAGCAACAACACTCCTTCCGGCCGTTACATCCTCAACATCGGGCATGACAGCGTAGAACCAAGGAGGACTCCGAAATGGCCAGCAGACTCACCCTAGTATCTTTCATCATCTTGGCTTTAGCCGCACTCACCGCGGGTGGTTGTAGCAGCGATTCCAGTTCGACTCCCACCGCCATCGACACCGCGCCTCCCGAGATTCCGACCGGCCTGGAAATCGAAATGACCGGTACCGTCGTTCACTTGGCCTGGGCCCCGAATACCACCGACGCCGACTTCGCCGGCTTCGTCGTGGATCGGACCGTCAACGGCACCACCGTTGCTCTGGTCGAGATGCCGCAAAACGTGACCGAGATCACGGACAACGAGGCTCCCTACGGACTTAACATCTACGCCGTATCGGCTGTGGATCAGAACGGCAACGAGAGCGCCTTCGCCACCATCAATGTCATGGTAGAGCCGGAACGTTCCCCGGGTCACCTGTACAAGCCCTGAGATCCGTGCCGGAGAAATCCGGCCCTGCGATGCTCCGACACGTCGCGCCTGACCCCCGCCTCCGGGCGGGGGTTTCCTTTTTGCCTTCGCAGCGCAGCGCCGGCGCTGCCGCGCACGCGCTCAGCGGAAAATGGAGACGATGAAGTTGGAAATACTGAAGAACATGTACGCCACATTGGAGACAAAAATCGACAGCACGCTCCGCAGCCCGAAAAAGAGCAGCATCATCAGGATCATGAATCCATACGGTCGAATGTTTGCATAGAAGGTCAGAGCCGACCCGCGCAAGAACCGCATCAGGATCCAGCTCCCATCCAGCGGCGGCAAGGGAATCAGATTAAAAAGCGCCAGCAGGACGTTATACAGCACCCCGTTCTGAAAAACGAGAAACAGGAAGGCGTGCAGGTTGTTCGGCAGGCTCGCGTCGGGGCCCTGGCTCCGGGGGATCCCCTCCGCGGCCACCACCAAACCGAGCAGGATGGCACTGACACAGGCCAGCAGCAGATTCACCAGCGGCCCCGCTGCCGCGACCTTGGCGTGATCCCGCGCCGGATCGCGCAGATTGGCCACGTTCACCGGCACCGGCTTGGCCCAGCCGAACAGCATGCCCCCCGGCAGGATCGCCAGGACCAACGGTACCACGATGGTGCCGATGGGATCGATATGCGGCAACGGATTCAGCGTGATACGTCCTAGACGCCGGGCGGTGACGTCGCCATACCGTTCCGCCGCGAGTCCGTGGGCGCACTCGTGGACGATCACCGAAAAGAGCAGAACAAAAATGACAATGGGTGTTTCCATGTATCCTCCTCGGTTCCGATCAGCCGCCCCGCGCGAAGACCGGACCGATTGGTCAAAGCTAACGGCAAGCGGTTGACCAGGCCACTCGAATCTTCAAATGATCCCGGACCAGGCGGATTTCTACACAGCCTCTCCAGCACTGGACGTCGCCGGACCAGGTTCCGGCCAGGCTGTTTCTCAAGCCGGGAGCCCTGCGGCCGAAAAAACTCCAGAGAGCGTCATCGACCGATTTTTCGCCCGGGAGTGAGTATGCAAATCTGTCCGCTGCTCTGGCGCGGGACCAGGCCCGCCGGCCCTGACCGACTGGCTCGCTGGCGCGATCCTGCGGCTGGAGACATGGCCACGACCCACCCGACTCGCCCGGATCCCACCACGGCGGCCTGTCTCGGCAGTCACTGTCGCTTTCACCGGCCGGATACACAGTGTGGGCTGGAACGACAGCTGCACCTCCTGGAAACCATGGCCGACCGCCTGGACGAGAATGAGGAGCGGTGGGAGAACATGCTGCTCTCGCTGGTGGAGTTGACCGAACGTATCGAGGCCAACTTGTCGCCACCCGCGGAATCGGCACCGAAACTCCCAACCGAAGCAAGCAGTGGCGAGACGACCCCTCCCCTCTCCCCGAAAAATGCTGATTCGGCACCTCCCCCCGTCGAACCGGCATTGTTCCAGTCCGAAGTGACCCCACCCCCGGCCGACCTGACGGCAGCCAAGCAACTGAATCTGGAGGGGATCAGCCATTACAACTCTGGCGCCCTCGAACTGGCCCGGAACTGTTTCCAGGAGGCGGTGTCGCTCCATCCCGATTTCGTGGAAGGGTTCAACAATCTCGGTCTGGTGGAGATGGAACTCGGCCACATGGAATCGGCGGTGGAAAACTTCAAGCAGGCCATCATCCGCGATACCGAGCAGGCGGTGAGTTATACCAATCTCGGGTACGTCTACTATCAGATGCAAGCATATGAACAGGCCATCATCATGTACGAGATGGCGCTGGAACGGGCCGAGAACAACAGTGTGGCCTGGACCAATCTCGGCAACGCGTATTTCCGTCTGGGCCAGCTTGAGGAAGCGCGACAGGCCTGGGACCGGGCGGCGACCTGTGCCGAAACGGCCGCTCAGGACCAGTCGGGATTCGAGCCGCTGTCTCGGTCCTGAACCGTATCTCGCGAACTCACCCGTTGCATTTCCCGCCAGACCAATTCCACCGGGATGGTGTCCAGTCTGTCACCCTCTCCCCGCACAGCCTTGACGGTGGCGGCCAGCGGCTTCCAGAGGGCGGGGTCGGTGGGTCCGAAGAGGGCCACGCTGGGCACACCCACGGCGCCGGCCACGTGCATCAGGCCGGTATCGTTGCACAGGAAACAGTCCGCCCGCGCGAGCAGCGCCGCGCACACGCCAACGGTCTGGGGCGGGAGCAGCACGACGTCCGGGGTTGAGGTCTCACCGGTTTCGGCAGCGAGGGCGGCCTGTAACCGCCGGCACACTTCCTGGTCGGCCGGCCCCTGCAGGACCAGGACTCGCTTGCCGGCCGCCACTGCCTGGCTGGCGATGGCGGCGAACGACTCGGCCGGCCAGAGATTGTCTCGTTTACCCGCCCCGGGATGCAGCACCCACACCGGTTGGCCATTGTCGTACTGCGCCAACAGTCGACGGGCGGCCGCCGTCTCGGCAGGAGCCGGGTCCACCACGGTAGCGAGGTTCTCGGTGGTGATGCCGATGGCGCGCAAGGGGTGGAGACTGTGGGCCACGGCGTGGCAGGTCAGCTCCGGTTCCGACGGCATCTCCAGGGAATAGAGCTGCCGGCTGAGATCCCAGCCGAACGGTCGGCTGTCCCCGCCCACGATGACCGGCGCCCGCGAGGCCACCGCGATGATGGCGCTGGTGACGGAGAACGAGACGCTGTTGAGCACGAAGGCCAGATCCGGGCGAAACGCCCGCAGCGCCCGCCACAAGCGCCAGAGCCGCCACGGCCGGCGGGCCACTTTTTTATCGTAGAGCAGAACGCCGTCGAGATCCGGATTGTGGCGAACCACTTCCCAGTTGACCGTGGCGCAGACCAGCACCATCTCCGCCTCGGGAAACGCCGTCCGCAAGGCGCGAAACGATGGCGTGGCACAGATCATGTCACCCATCTGGTTATGCTGGCGCACGATGAGAATCCGCCGCGGGGCCAGCTCGCGCACCGCCTGCGGGGTCAGCTGCGGGCGACGTAGACGATTCGCCGCCCACCCCATCACCCGCTGCTTGAACCGCTTCCGGATCGTCCCGTTCATGCCTTCCATTCCTGGCACGTGCATTGCAACAAACTTGTCAAACAGTGGCGGTAATTGCCGAGGTATCAGGAGTTACGTTGTCGTTCGGCCCGGCAACCGGACCCTGTCTTTCGACCAAGAAACGAGTTATGCACAAACTACGAACCATCTCTCTGTTCTGCGTCTACCTGGCCATTCTCGGACTGGTCAATTACGAGCTGGCCGCCAAGTCGCCCCAGGTTCTGGGGTTTTCCTTGCCGGGCTGGCAGGAAACTCGCCGGGCGGAACACGGCACCCGCATGACTCACCGGATCGGCTGGAAACCCGTGGACCGCCTGCTCCACGAAACCGAAGAGTCGCTCCGCTACTACCGGCTGTTGCTGAACTCACCGGTACGGCCGGTCAGTCTTCAGCTCGAGATCCCGCAAGATGGCTAGATACGCCTCGTGACGCCACTCCGGAATGCTGCCGGTCTTCACGAGCTTCTTGACACCACAATCCGGTTCGTCTCGATGGAGACAGGAACGGAATCGACACTCCTGGGCCGGATCGAGCCAGTCCGGAAAGTAGCCCCGCAGCGCGTCCGGGGCAATGTCCCACGGATCGAAACCGCGGATACCCGGCGAATCGGCGAGGTACCCACCGTTGGGGAGCGTGAACAGCTCCGAGCGGGTAGTGGTGTGCTTACCCAGCCCCGTCTTCTCTCCCACCGGTGCAATCCGGAGCCGCAGTTCGGGCTGGATGGTGTTGAGCAGCGAACTCTTGCCCACACCCGAGGCGCCGAGGAACAGGGAGATCTTGTGGCCCAGGCTCGCCTGCAGCTCGGCCACCCCCTCCCGGCTGACCACCGAGGTCTGGATGACCTGGTACCCCAGGGAGGCGTAGTAGGACCAGCGGTCGTCCCGCTCCGCCGCCGGCACCAGATCGATCTTGTTCAGGCAGAGCAGTCCCGCCACCTCGAACCGCTCGGCGGCCACCAGGAGCCGGTCGATGAATCCGGTCTGGGGGGGCGGGTCGCGTAACGACTGCACGGCGACGATCTGATCCAGGTTGGCCATGAGGATCTGTTCGACCCTGCCCCCCGATCGTCGGGCCGCCTGGCGGGAGATCTTGTTCCGCCGCGGCAGCACTTCCTCGATGATACCGGCTGGTTCGACGACTTCGGTTTGTGGTCCCGATCGGTCCGCCAAGGGGCGAAACAGTACTCGGTCACCGATGACCACCACGGTCTGGACCTGGCGCGGTCCCTGCTTGAGCCGCCCCCGAACCTGACAGCGATACGTGGTCTCCCCAAACCGCACCAGACAGCGTCCGCTCAGCGAGCGGACCACGGTCCCCTCCCGGGAATCACCCTGATTTTCAGTCCGGCTAGTGAAAATCGGTACCTCCTTGCTGATCCGCCACAGAAAAGCGCCTTGAGTATTCCGCAACCATGAATTAGTTTTTTTGCACCTGAAGGTCGTATCACATTTTTCCCGCAATCTCAAGGTGGTGTGGCCGCCATGGACATTGCCGATGTGCTCAAGCACACCTCTGAAGAACTTTTCCTGTCCGAACTCCAAGCCAAAGACAAAGAAGCAGCCCTCGCGGAAATGGTCGACGGACTCGTCGCCGGCTCTCCCATTACCAATCCGGAAACCGTGCTGCAGTTGCTGCTGAGCCGTGAGGACCTGGGCAGCACCGCCGTGGGCCCGGGCGTGGCGTTTCCGCACGGACGCACCCTGGCCATCCAGGAGCTGGTCATCGTGGTCGCCCGCTCCCAGGCCGGGATCGAATACGGTTCGGAAGACGGCAAACCGACGCACCTGTTCTTCATGCTCATCGCTCCGCCGCAAGACTCGGGTCACCAGTACATCAAATCCCTGGCTACCCTGACGGACAAGATGCAGAACAACGCCCTGCGCGACAGCCTGCTGGCGGCGAAGGACTACGAGAGCTTCTGCGCAGCCCTGAAGGAAGGTTGAGCCGATGCATCCACAGCTACAGGTACTGGTCGCGCTGCAGGATCTGGAGTTGATGATCCGGGACGCGGAGGACCAGAAAACCGCCCAGGAAGAAAAAGACCTCGGTTTCAACATGGGCGGGCTCGAGGACCTGAAGAAGGCCCAGGCCGAAATGGAGGACAAACTCGACCCGCGGACTCGCGGGTACTACCGGCGGCTCACCGGCCGGTTCGGACACGCCGTGGTGCCGGTCATCCGCAACCTCTGCATGGGCTGCTTCGCCAGCATCCCGTCGTCCTTCACCTCGGTGACGCACGAGAACAAGATCCTGAAGTGCGAGAACTGCGGACGGATCCTGTACTGGCCGTAAACCGTCTCGCGCGACAGCCCACCAGTTCACACAGGCGTACGAAAAGAGCGCCGGCATTGGCCGGCGCTCACTCTTTCGTACAGATTGTGCCGCCTACTCGGAAGCCCCGCTGAACGATCCCGCGCTGGCCAGGACCTGCTCCACCTCTTCGATGATCTCTTTCTTCTCGCCGCCGTCGTCCTTGACCCCGAGGTCTTCCTTGGCCCACTTGGCCTCCGGGAACGGGCCCAGGCTCTCCAGCTCTTCCCAGCTCGTGACGCCGGTCTCCTTGTGGAAGATCAGTCCGGCGTCATTTATGTCCACGGTGATCAGATCCCCCCTCTTGATCTGATCGTTGCAGATGTAGTGCGAGATGGGCGTCACCAGTCGTCGTTCCACCACCCGCTTGAGCGGCCGGGCGCCGTACTGGGGATCGCACCCCTCGGACACCAGTTTGGCCTTGGCGTCCTGGGTTATCTCCAGCAGGAACGGTTCCGAGCAGCGCAGCGAGCGGTGATGGATCTGGGCGATCTGGATGTCGAGAATCTGGAAGAGGTGATTTTCCTTCAACGTATGGTAGGTGATGATGTCGTCGAAGCGATTCAGGAACTCGAACGGGAACACCTTCTTGGCCGCGCGCTTGGCCGCCTGTTCTATGTCGCGATCCAGCTTGATCGCATCGGTGCCGGGCGAGAAGCCGATATGATTCTGGCCCAGGTGCGCCCCCATGGCCTCGCTGCCCACGTTGGTGGTGAGGATGATGATGGAGTGGGTGAAATCCACTTCCTCGTTGTTGCCGAGCACCAGTGTGCCATCCTCGAGAATACCGAGTAGCAAGTTCCACAGCTTGGGATGAGCCTTCTCGATCTCATCGAACAGGATGATGGAGAGATACCGATCCGACTCCGGCGGATACAGCTTGCCGAGTTTGCTGCCCGATTCGCTCAGCATGCCGGTCTGGTTCTCGAGCGCCTTGTGGTGGTGGCGATCGATATTCTCCTGGGCCAGCAACGGCCGGATCTCGCCGCCGACGTAACCGGGCGGCGAGCCGAGCAGCTTGGAGATGTTGTAGTGCGCCGAGTACTCCTGGCAGTTCACCCGGGTGAACGCCCGTCGGTTGCCGTAGATCGTATCGGCCAGACAACGGATCGTCTCGGTCTTCCCCACTCCGGTGGGGCCCATGAAGAGCATCGTCAAGAGGGGGCGCTCAGGATCGTGGATGCCGGCGATGAGACGGCTGAAGCTATCGGTCAGCTTGTCGATGGCCTGAGGTTGGCCAACCACCATCTTGTTCATGCGTGCGGCAAAGCGATCGAGCTGCTCGTTTCTGCTGTCCATCTTGAGTTGAATCACGTGTCCGTCTCCACCCTTCCTTGGTCGGACCCCCCGGCCGCCGTCGCGCGGTCGATTAATGTGGCTATCTGCTCGAAACAAGCGCGCCATTTCCCCTACCTTCGGACGGGAAATGGCGCGCTTGAGCAGATAAGCAAAACAAATCGCGGAAGCTTTCAGAAAAGCCTGATTCGCCGGGCTGGTCAGGCTATTGTTGCACTTCCGGCAAGTACGGCGCGGCCAGATACGGCGCCTGATGGGCGCCGCGATCCTCGAG
>JBDRBC010000157.1:0-2055 GCA_043823125.1 bacterium
GGGTGGCGTGTCGAACGAATACAACGCGCCGGCTGGAGCGGGTTCTTCATCGAGGCGGTGAAGGGCTAATCAAGTCCATATGACCAGCACGGACCTGAAAGGGTAATACCATGCCATTCTATCCACCGTTGAGAATTCGACGTGGCGACACAGCGGACCAGAAGGCCTGGAAGCGGCTCACCGCAAGTAAGTTGCTCGAATTGCGCACCGAACTCCGGAAGCATACTCACGGCCAGGCGGGCATCTGCGACTATTTCCAGTGCGTATTCCGGCAGGGCGGCGACGACAAGGACGGCGAGGACGAACAGTATTACTCGCCACAAGTCGGTGGTAATGTGACCTGTCGCGAGTGGCGGACGTACCAGATGTCGGACCATCCGCCCATGTGGTTGGAGCTCCGGGTGGATTTCGGGGATGATTACCTCCAGCGGATTGCTGGTGATTGAGACAACACAATGAGTGATATCGAGAGGCAACTCAGACTCCATGGCGAAACACCCTTCCGGGTGATGGTGGTGCACGGAGGCCCGGGGGCGGCGGGCGAGATGGCGCCGGTGGCACAGGTTCTGGTGTCTGGAAATGCTGGTCCGGCCGCGGGAACCGGTGTCTCCGGCGTGCTGGAGCCGCTGCAGACCGCCCCCACTCTGGCGGGTCAGGTCGAGGAACTGCGCGCGATTCTGCTGACGCACGGCCAGCCCCCCCTGACCGTCATCGGCTTCTCCTGGGGCGCCTGGCTGAGCTTCTTGCTGGCGTCGCAATTTCCCGAACTGGTGGCGAAGCTGATCCTGGTGGGCAGCGGTCCCTTCGAGGAACAGTATGTTGCCGCCATCAGCGATACCCGCCGCCAACGCCTCGACGTTGCGGAACGGGAGGAATTCGACACGATCCTCGCCGATCTCGAGCGCGTCGCCCCTGAACGCACCGATCCTGATCTGCGGACCAAGCTGATCAACCACCTCGGGATCCTGGCGAACAAGGCCGACCAGTACGATCCCGTCGCCGATCCGGCGACCAACGCCTTCCCGGTGGAGATAAGGGGCGAACTGTTCGCGGCCTGGCCGGAAGGCGCGGCGTTGCGCAAAAGTGGCGAACTCCTGGCGGCGGGTGAACAGATCGGCTGCCCCGTATTGGCGATTCACGGCGAGTACGATCCCCATCCGGCCGCCGGCGTGTCACAACCGCTGGTTCGGGTTATCGAGGACTTCCGATTCGTGCTCTTGCCCGCGTGTGGACACAAGCCGTGGATCGAACGACAGGCGCGGGAGGCGTTTTATCGGCTGCTGGCGGCCGAGCTTCCCTGAGCCGGATGGTGTTCGTGTCGACAACCTCCAGTCACCTGAGAAGTGACACGCCGGCAGAGTTGTGCCACATTTCCCCAACATCGATTCCCGGAGGTAATGGAGATGCAATCAACGACCCGGTACCTGCTCGTGGCTGTTTTCCTGACGGCAGTGGTGATGTCCGGCTGCTGCCCGTTCGCCTGCAAAGATCCCGCTCCCGTACCCGCGTCCCTGGACCCGATCCGTTTCGACGAACAGAACCATGGCGACACGGTCACCATGGCGCCGGGTCAGGTCTTGCTCATCACCCTCGAATCCAACGGCACGACCGGCTACCAGTGGCAACAGCTCGAAGTCGACGAGACGATCCTGAAGCTGGCGGCGTCGGAGTACGTGGTGCCCGATACCGGCGATCCGCCCCGGGTGGGCGCCGGTGGTCACGAGATCTTCCGGTACGAAGCGATAAGTGCGGGTGAGACTTCGCTCGAGCTGGGCTACCGGCGGCCGCGGGAAACCGGCGAGGCCCCCGCGCGGACCTTCAACTTGTCGGTCACGGTTCGCGACTGAAGGCGTCGTGGCGGAT
Source organism: bacterium (assembly GCA_043823125.1). Classification (GTDB taxonomy): domain Bacteria; phylum Krumholzibacteriota; class Krumholzibacteriia; order LZORAL124-64-63; family LZORAL124-64-63; genus JBDRBC01. The sequence continues at coordinate 1,864 of JBDRBC010000157.1, forward strand.
CAGCAGACTTGATTCGAATGGTAGCTGTCCACACTCACTGCTCGCCGGATTCCCATGGCAAAATTTCCTGCGATATGGCATAATCCGGGACGATTCCGCCCCCGCGATCCCTACCGCATTTATTGGAGGTTCTCTCATGATATCCCACATGAAAACGACCCCCATCCTGACGGTGACACTGATTCTGATACT
>JBDRBC010000158.1:0-2258 GCA_043823125.1 bacterium
GCTGTTGGTCAGGTTGTAGTCCATGGGGTAGCTCGAGTACCCCTGCTCGTAGAGACGGGTCGCCGTCCAGCTGCTCATCCAGGGATGCAGGGTCGGGTTGACCTTGTACTCCATGAGAACCGCGTTGTCGGTGTCCGCCCAGAAGAACGCGCCGAGGAGCAGGATGTTCCTCTTGAAGCCCGGGTCGGTGTTGTTCTCGTAGGCGACCGATTTCTCACAGATGCTCTGCACCGTGGCCGGGGTGCTCCAGGGGATGCGCCCGACGTTGACCTCGGCGTAGAAGTCGATCAGGTCGACGTTGTCGCCCCAGAAGTGGTCGACGTTCCTGTCCCAGGATTGGCTGTCCGGCAGGGACAGCTCGGCGTAGTAGTAGTCGGTCTCGGGCTCGCCGTACCCGATATCCTGCGCGCAGCGGCGCATCGGGACATCGTCGTAGTGCCCGACCAGGAGAACGTCCTCGATGCCCCACTGGCCGGACGGGTACTTCTCGCGCAGGAAGTTCCTCATCTTCTCGGCCAGGTCATAGCCCGTGTAGTTGGTGTTGATCCAGCTGGTGGTGACGACGTTGACGGTGCGTCCCTTGGCGGTTTCCCAGTCGACCAGGGGCTGCACCGCCGTGGTCAGGGAGTCCAGCGTGATGATCACGAAGTCGTACAGGCCGATGGTCCGGGACTTCCGGCCGCCGGAGTACCAGGCCTGCGCCTGATCATAGTTGACGATGATGTCGCGCGCGGTTCGCTCGGTCCTGAGCAGGCTGTCGACCCGGGCGGGCTCCGCCAACGGCGTGCCTGGAAGCACGTAGTGCACGTTGACCGTGACTCTCGGGTAGAGAACGAGAGCGCCGGACTGGGGGGAGTAGGCGAAGGGGCTGATTCGGACGTCGACCAGGTCGTACTTCCGGTAGCCGGCGGTGCGAACCCACTCGCCGGGCTCCGACGGGTAGGGGTCATTGCTCCCATAGACCGCGGCGTAGTTGTCCTGGTAGGTCCTCAGATCGCGCGCGTACGCGACCGGATTCTCCTCACCGACCACCCGGGGCAAACGCACGGGCGGAACCTGGTAGCTGCCAGGCAACTCGATTCCCTCCCCGGCATCACACGTGACCTCCGTGACCCTCGCCCCCGGCGGCACGGCGACGGCGAAGATCTTGGCCGGCAGGTCAGGCCTGCCCGGGACGAGATTGCGCCCGAACCCCTGCATGGCGACTTCATCGCCCGCGGGTGTATTCTCGATGGAGTACGGTCCGGCATCGATGGCAACGCTGAGGGTCCCGTCCCTCCCCACTCTCTGAGCCGCCATCGTGGGGCCGGCCACCGCAAGAATGACTGCCGACAGCAAGAGAAAGATCGTGCAACCTCCGGATCCGGGTCGTCTGGCCATCAGTTCATCCTCCGATTAACAGTGAGGCAGGTCTAACAGAAACAGGGGTAAGTGGAATCGTGCGGCATCACGTGCCCGCACCGTGGCAATCGAATGATCTCGGGTTCCCGATGTCACACCGAGGTAAGGAACTGTCCCCGGGACACGGCCGCTCCCTGAAACCGCGGGAACGCGATTCTGAGTCCGAGTCAATGCTCGTTGATGGTTCAGCACGGCCGCACCGGAACCGCAGGGGCTAGAACGAGAACATCAGTCATGATAACCGCCAGACAGGCTCGATGGTTGCGGCAACGAGAAGAGAGTACCAGACCGATCGCCGGGTCCGGCCGTGCGACACTGCCGTGCAACACCGTCGCGCAACGCTCCGTGAGCCCGGACCCTCGCATTCTTCTCTTCACGGCCAGCGGGTTGCGGGCCGCGTTGCGCCGTCTCTCTCCGTGATCCGGCCATCAGCCGTAGCTATCGTGCACTACCAGGCTTGGAGCGCAGAGTCTGCTTTCGAGAACTCCCGGCCAGGTCGCGGGTGACTGTTCCTCACCCGGCGCCTGTCAGCAGGCGAACACACCGCAACGCAGGCAGTGGGCTGGTTCCGTTTCCCCCATGACTTGTTCCTCGCTCGTCCCCTTCCTCCCGCGGGCCCGCCGTTTCCGGGTGAGCCGAGCCCCACACCATGGCACGGCCACCTTCGACGTGACGGCGGCACCACTCCCGACCAGCCCGATCCACAAGTTCCCCGGAACCCGCCCGGTGCCGCACGAGCGTTGAGCCTGAGAAGCTGCTGGATCGAATGCGGGTCCTGCGTCGAGAAGCACATCGTCGACGTGCATTGAACCTGGTACACTCTCCGTCCATGCCTACCATCATCCGGTGAGGCTGTC
>JBDRBC010000159.1:0-13156 GCA_043823125.1 bacterium
CGACTTCGCCTTCGTGTTCGTGGCGGACGGTCGGCTCCGCTGGCAACTCGCGCCCTGGTCCATGTGTGTGCAGGTCACCAATCTCCTGGATCGTATGTATCAGGATGTGCCCGGCGTGCCCATGCCGGGACGTCTGGCCACTGTGACCCTGGGTACCGATTTCTGAACCGTCACGAGACGCGAGGGAAACCACGTGGGCACATCGTGGTATTAACCGATTGGCAGGTTCGTCATAATGATGACACAATTTGTACAATAGAACGATATTTACCGATGACATCCAGATAATGGGTAGATATTGGAATTTTTCTACTCATTTTGTGCGAACAGGGATTGATTTCGGTGGATTTTTCTGATAGCATAGTCAAAGCTATCGAGCAAAATGTGTAAATCAGAAGCTGGTGGAGGAAGGGGGTAACTCAGTCACAATCTGGCAGTTTTCATTTCCTGGCATCACACTTCTCCGTTTATCGCGCAAATCATCGGAGAAGTATTTGCGATTCTTGACTACTCTTGTCAATAGGAGGGGCATCAATGCGTTTCAAGACAATGCTGCTTTTAGTTGGGGTTTTCTGCCTGGCAATCAGCCCGGCCTTCGCAAAATCGCCTGAGAAGTCGAGCCCGTACCGCTACGACTCCCACAACATCTCCCAGCGTGCCTACTTCGAGGGCTTCGAAGGCGTATTCCCGCCGGCTGGCTGGACACAGACGGTCACCAACCCCTCGTATACCTGGTACAAGAATGGTCTTTCGTATTACGAGGGCATCTACGCGGCCGGTATCGGCTGGCAGGCCGGGTTCCCGCAGAACGAGACCCTGAGCTTCGACTACTTCATCGACGTTGGTGCGGGCGAGAACGGCCTGTACTTCTGGAACATGGGGAGCACCTACTGGGCCGTCAACGCCAACTTCACCTGCACGGTGAACGGCGTCGAAGTGTACAACTTCCTGGCCGAGGCCGCCGGTTCCTGGATCTGGGAACAGGCTAGCGTCGATCTGAGCGCGTACGATGGCCAGACCGTCACCGTCGCCTTCAATTATGCCGGCGATGATGGTGCGGACCACCATCTCGACGCTGTCAGCATCGCTTACTACGAGCCGCCCCCGCCGCCACCGCCCGGCGACGAGTGCTCGACCGTCATCGATATGCAGCAGCAGGGGCTCGTGACGTGGACCATCGATCTGTGTGATGGCTACTCGAACGACTTCACCGTCCCGAGTGGCGGCTGCACCGGCTACACCGCCGCGGGCACCGACGCCGTTTACAGCATCTACCTGCTGGCCGGTGAGACCTTCACGGCCTCGCAGCAGGGTGCCCACGACAGCGCCATCTACCTGGTCACCGACTGTTTCGATCCGCTGAACAGCTGTGTTGCCGGCGCCGACGCCACGGTCAACGGTGAAGTGGAGACCTTCACCTACGTCGCCGCTGCTGAAGGCTGGTACTACCTGGTCATCGACGGCTACAGCGGCTGCAGCTTGACCACGGTCTGGATCGACAACCCCATTCCGACGGAGACCAACTCCTGGGGTGGCGTGAAGTCGATGTATCGGTAAGTGATCCACTCAGCGCTTTATCCGGATTCGTTCCGGAAATGATCTGAAGTTGATCCGACGGCCCTCTCCCCCTCGCGGGGGAGGGGGCTTTTTATGATTTTCGGGTACGTCAGTTACCTGGCCGATCGGCCGAGAAGATGCGGATCCGCTGCCATTTCCCGGATCGGAAGCGCGCGTAGAGCACTACCGCTTGCAGCAAGTAGGCCAGCACCCCGATCCGCCACGCCTGCGCCACGCCCTGACCCAACTGCACCACCAGTAGATAGGTCAGGGGGACGAACAGTCCCCAGAGGATGATCAGGCTGGTGAACATGGGGAAGCGGGTGTCGCCGGCTCCCTGCAGGATGCCCACCGAGATCATGCGCAGGCCGTCACCGATCTGGAACAAGGCCGCGGCCATCACGAGGCCGACTCCCAGGATCAATACCTCGGGATCGTTGGTAAAGATGGCGAAGACGTGCGTTCGCAGGCAGACCAGGATCAGCGCCAGCGCGAGCATGTAGTACAGTCCGAGCTTGTAGACCTGTCGCGCGTACCTGGCGGCCGTCTTCGGTTGTCCGGCGCCGATCCAGTTGCCGGTCAACACCGAGCCGGCGATGGTGATTCCCCACATGGGCATGAACGAGAACGCCAGCAGCTGAATGGTGATCTGGCTGCTGGCCAGGGCTACCGCACCGGTCCGGCCGATGAACACGCTGAAGAAGGTGAAGGCCATCATGTCGATGAAATTTTCCCAGGCCGCGGGATAGCCCACCCGGATGATATCCCGGATCCGTCGCCAGGAGGGGCGCCGTGGCCGGTGCATGGCGTAGCGGCGTCGGTGTCGTTTGGCCAGAATACAGAGGGCCAGGATGGCGAAGTTGAGTCCCTGCCCCACACTGGTGGCGATGGCCGCGCCTTTGACCCCCAGCGGCGCCATGGCCAGCAGCCGACTGTGCCCGATGGCCAGACCGGACCAGCCGAAGATCAGCCAGAGATCCAGCACGACATTAGCCGCGTTGGCCGCAATCCCGGCCCACATGGGAGTTCGCACGTCACGTCGCCCCTGGTAGAATCCCAGCAAGGCGAAGGTGAGCTGCGTGAAGACCGCGCTCACGGTGCGCCACTTGATGTAGACGTAGGTCAGATCCTGGATCTCGGCGGCGTTCCGGGTCAACGGCAAGATCAGGTAGCTGCCGTAGCCGATGATCTGCAGGAGCAAGCCGCAGACGATGGCGATGTAGATGGCTTGCCAGCTGTAGTGACCCACCGCCTCGTCGTCACCCTTGCCGTGGGCCTGGGCCACGAAGGTCTGGCTGATGCGACTGAGATTGTTGAACAGGCTGTAGCCGGTCCAGGTCATCATGCCGCCCAGCCCCGCCGCCCCGAGGGCCAGGCTGGACACGCGGCCCAGCAGCGCGGTGTCCACGGTCCACATCAACGTGTGCGATAGCATGGTCATGACCGTTGGCGTGGCCAGAGCCAGGATCTCGCGCCCGTGCTGAATTTGCAGGGCAGCCCCAAGTCCGGACTGCCGTGGCGGCTGGGGTCGGTTGCGCGCTGTCGACTGCTGCCGTTTATTCATGACGGCGTACTCACTACTGTCTCCCCTGACGGGTCCCCACTTACGCGAGGATATTCCGTGCACCAGGTACGATTCCCGGACCGACCGGGAACCGGCGGCGATGCCGATGATCCCATCATCCAGGCCTGAACGTCCGACCGGCGGCACTGGCCGCCGGTCTCGTGAGCGTGTTCTCGAAACGGGAAGGGGCCGGATCAGTTGTCGATGCGGTAGATCTCGATGCGTCGGTTCCTGGCCCGCCCTTCGGGCGTATCGTTGGTGTCGATGGGATTGGCTTCACCGAAGCCCACCGCGGTGATTCGCGAAGGCGAAACCCCGAACTGGATCAACGCATCACGAACTGCCATGGCCCGGCGGTGCGACAGGTCACGATTGGCCTCCGCAGCGCCGTTGCTGTCGGTATGGCCGCGCACTTCGATCCCCACTTCGGGATTGGCGAGCAGGAGGCGAGCCACCTGCTGCAAGGCCGGATACGAGGCGTCAGTGAGGCGCGCACTGCCGTTGGTGAACTCGACGACGTCCAGGGTTTGCCGTTCCGCGATCTGTACGGGCGATTCCCGCTGGGACTCGATGCAGCCGTGATCATCCACCGGCGAACCGGCGGGCGTGTCGGGACAGTTGTCGTCTATATCCAGCACCCCGTCACCATCGTTGTCAGGATCCGGACAGCCGTCGTTGTCGGCATAGCCGTCCCGGTCTTCGGGTTCGTCCGGACAGCCGTCGGTGGCGTCGTAGATGCCGTCTTCGTCGTTATCCGGGTCCGGACAACCGTCATCGTCGGCGAAACCGTCGCGATCCTCGGGCTGCTGCGGACAGTTGTCCTCGCTGTCCGGCACGCCATCCCGATCGTTATCACCCTCGGGACAGCCGTCCCAGTCCTGGAAACCGTCGAAATCCTCGGCGTCGTCCGGACAGGTATCGATGTCGTTCTTGATGCCGTCGCCGTCGGAGTCGGCGCTGCCGAGATAGAAGGTGAAGCCCAGAAAACCCTCCACCACACCGGTATTGGCGTCCACGTACTGCGGTCCCCACTTGGAACTGTACCCGATGTTGTCCAGATCGCTGCCGGCCAGCAGGTGATATCGAGCGCCGAAGGTGATCGCTCGCGAGGGGGAGATGAAATACTGGACCCCGAGGGCGAGGGACAGGGTGAGATTGGTCCCGCTGAGAAATTGCTCCGCGCCACTGGTGTCGAAACCCTCAGCCGTCGGGCCGTCGGGAAACAGGCCGGCGCCGCCCAGCCCGTGCATATTCTTCACCGACCAGGAGAGCACTCCCAGTGAGGCGCCGCCGAAAGGAGACAGGCGATTACGAGGTTTCAGCCGATAGAAGCAGCCGACCCGGGGGTGCCACATGACCGTGTACAGACCACCGGCGGAGCCGAAGGACCAGCCGGCGGCCTCGCCCCGAGTCTCCGAGCCGGGACGCACCCAGCCATACTGCAACGCCAGCTCGAGGGTCACCCGTTCGCTGAGACCGCGCTGGCCGTACAGGGTGAAGAACTGGTCGATGTTGCTGTAATCCGACCGGCCCCCCACCATCTTCATCAATCCGAACTCGGCGCCCAGTCCTGTCCGGCCTACCAGATTGTCCGCACTGGCGACGGCACTGGACAGGAGACAGCAGGCCACGCCGAGCAGGAATATCAATCGAGGCATCGATAGCCCTCCTGGAACTCCATTTGTCGGGCACTCCCTCTGACCGTGGAATCTGATCTCCGGTCCGATCCCCGAGATCAAGATACCTCGCAATTCCCGGCCCGGCATCCCGGTTCTACTCGCGGGGGAGCGAGAGTTATACAGAAGAACACATGACCTGATCCTGTCAACATAATCTGACCCGGATATCGGTTGCCCGTCCGTGCATTCAGGTCGTCATATTTTTCCTGGATCAACCGGTAAGGGACTCTTGCCTGATTCCGATTTCCGTGGTTATGTTCACGAACGACAAGTCAGCCGGAGGAGGGAGGGCAATGGATCGACCCGATACCCTGATCACGGCCTTGGTGGATGAGGATTGTCTACTGAGGCAACTGATGGCTCAATGGCCACCGGAATCACGGGATGTGCCGGGCCCCGGCAGCAATCTCAGTTTCAAGGACACGCTGGGGCATCTGGCCTTCTGGGATACCTTCGCCGTCGACTTCTTCACCGGGAAACTGGGCTCCAGCACGGAAATCCCACGGCAGCCCGTCAACTTCGAGGAACAGAGTCGGCTGGAACTGGAACGTCTGCGGTTGCTGCCGTTCGACGAGGTATTGCAGTTCTATTCCCAGGCAACCAGGGGAATCCTCGATTTTTTACGTGAGAACTGGGCGGAACTCTCGTCCCGCGAACGCCTCGATTTCGCCGTTCCTCTGAAACATCGTCGCCATCACCGCCTCTTGCTGCGAAAGACCCTCATTTCCTTACCGCCGCCCGCCGCGAGCCGGGAGCGGGCCTGAATATTCCAGTATCAGAACACGATTAAGCCATTGCTGATTATAAAATTGACTCTTTCCGGGCACTAATGCTATAATGCGTCAAGCTCGTGTCGGGGCAACCTGACCGGGTTAACTCGCCCAATTGCATTGAGATACAACTTCAGGACGGCACTCCTTGAATCCACTATTTAAAGTATCGATGACTATGCTGGCTGTTTTGCTCGGAGGAACGTCCGTCGCCGCGGCGACGAACTGGCAGCCAGCCCACGATCTCACCGATCCGGTGACTCTTCCCGCGGGTACCTGGAGCGTCTCCGCCGACCGGTCCGGAAACTGGATTGCCCTCGGACGCGGTGAGGAGATCGTCTACAGTTCCGCCAAGAGCAAGGATCCCGCGGAACTGTGTCGTCAGGTCGCATCCTGGCTGGAAACCTGGGTACCGAGTCCAGCGGGAGAGCTGGAGGGTTTCGAGGCGGTAGAGACCAGATGGTGGGCCGACAAGATCTCGACGGTATTCCAGCGTCAGGTGGATGGGGTTCCGGTGCTGGGCGATCTGGTCGCCGTCACCCTCGGCCACCACGGCAAACCCATGGCGTTGTCGTTCCGGATCAGTCTCTGCGATCAGGTCATGACCGGCGTCTTTCCCAGTTACGGCTTCACCATCGCCACCGCCCGGGACTACCTGACAGCCGCCGGCATCAAGGAAGAGCACGATCGCGGCAAGATCTACTTCCCCGCCGTCACTGCAGAGATCCCGCAACTGGTCCCCGCCCATCAGGTGGAGATCCGTTGCGAGGAGCCCAACGGTCGCTGGTTGGTCACCGTCGATCTCATGGGGGAGGTCCTCGCCTGTGACGACCTCATCCGGCACGGCAACGCCGCCGGCATGATGCGGCTGTATGCCGACAACGATAGCTATTGCGACGGCCCGGCCTGGGTCCCGGCGGCCGATCTGGACCTGGTCTTCGATGACGGGACCATCATGAGCACCACCACCCAACCTTCGGGCGCCTTCACCATCGACTGGACCTACGGCAGCACGGTAAACTTCTACGGGGCCTTGCGCGGCCCGTATGCCGTGGTCGATTTCTACGGCTCCAACGACGACGCCAGCATGACGAGTGTCATGGCATCGGGCACCTGGTATTACCTGCGGTGGAACGATACCAACTCGCGCCGAGACGAGCGGGACGCCTGGTATCACGTCAACCTGTCCCACGACTATCTCATCACCCTCGATCCGGAATTCGACGGGATGGATTATGCCATCACCACCTACGTGGGGCGTCAGGACAGCTACTGTCCGGGGGACGCCTGGTACGACTATTACACCCTCAATTTCTGCGAGGCCGGCCTGGGTGTGGCCAATACGGCCACCATCGGCAGCATCGTCTATCACGAGTACTGCCACGGCATCACCGATAAACTGTACGGCCACCTGATCCCGGATCTGGACGTGGAAGAGGCCAGCAGCGATTTCTATTCGAACCTGCTCACCGGCGAGTCGGTCATCGCGCGCGGTTTCTGGGAAGGGGGCTGCGCCGCCGGGGTGCGGAATTCCCAGAACGCCCTGGTTTATCCCGACGACTGGACCGGACACAATCACGCAAGCGGCAGCATCCTGGCGGGGGTATTCTGGGATGCCTGGCAGCGGTTCGAGACCGAGATGACCGATATCGAGGCCCACGAGCTGATCGCCGGCATCTGGCACGGCGCCCGGGTTCTGGGACTGCCCATGACCATCGAGGAGAACGTGGCCTGGCTGTTCGTGGCCGACGACGATAACGGCGACCTCACCGACGGGACACCGCACTGGGAAGCGTTGCATTACGCGGCTGACCGTCACGGTTTCGCGGCGCCGCCCGTCACCTACGGCATCGAGATCTTGCACGAGCCGCCACCGGGCGGATTGGCCCAGCTGGGGGAGATTCCGCTCGAAGCCTCCATCAACAGCTGGGGGGCCGCCATCGATCCCACCACGGCCAGGGTGTTTTACGACCTGGGAGAAGGTTGGCAGGAACTGGCGCTGACCCAGCTGGAGGATGATCTATACAGCGCGTCGCTCCCGGAGATCTCCGGCGAGGGAACCATCTCATACTATTTCTCCGTGGCCGACGTGGCTGGGCATGTGGTCTGTGTGCCCGCCGAGGCTCCCGATTGTTGTTACCAGATTCAGATACTCGGCGACATCCTGCTGGTCGACGACGACTTCGAGACGGATACCGGCTGGACCGTTGGCGAGCCGGATGACGATGCGTATACGGGGATCTGGGAATGGGCGGATCCGGAGCTCGTGGACGGGGCCGGTGTGGTGAGCCAGCCCGGGGACGACGTCAGCCCTGGCGCGGGCCATCTCTGTTTCGTCACCGGCGCTGCGGTGGGTAGTGGACCCGGTTCGTACGATGTGGACGGCGGCAAGACCTCCTTGCTCAGCCCGCTCTACGACCTCTCCCCATTCTGCTCGGCCACCGTGGAATTCCAGGCCTGGATCTTCAGCGGCTTCAACAGTGAGGTGCTCCAGCCGCTCTCCCTCTGGGGCTCCGGTGACGGCGGTGGGAGCTGGCAGCAGATCTTTTCCGAAATCCGGATCGGCGGCTGGGAAACCTTTGTCGTGCCGCTGACGGGTGTGGTGCCCCTGACGGACCAGATGCAGTTCAAGTTTGTCATCCAGGACGGTTGGCCGCCGGCGCTGGTGGAAGCCGTCATCGATGAATTCCGGATCTACGGCTGCCTGACGCCCGATAGTGAACCGCCGGTGGCTGCGTTTATCGGACTCGATCGTGACGTGTATCTCTACATCGATGCCGTGTTGCCGATCAGCTGGACCGCCAGCGACAACGAGGGCATCCAGGATATCAGCCTGCTCTTTTCACGGGATGATGGCACCACCTGGCCGGATACCTTGTTCTGGCGGCACGAGTACAGCCCCATGACCCAATGGTCCGCCACCGGGCCGCCGACCCGAGCGGGCCGTTTCCGCCTCCTCGTGCGTGACGCTGCCGAGAACGTCGCCGATATAGTCTGTCGCGGCACCATCAATGTCATGGAGATCGCCATCGGCAAGGACACGCCTCTGCGGCGGACGGCGCTGCTCGACATCAGCCCCAATCCGTTCAACCCGTTTACCACAGTCAGCTACGAACTCGCCGCCCCCGCGCTGGTGGAACTCACCGTGTATGATGTGCAGGGGAAACAGGTACGCCGATTCGTCACCGAGCAGCCAACGGCTGGCCTGCACCAGTGGACCTGGGACGGGGCCGATTCGCGGGGGGATCGCGCCGGGTCCGGTGTCTATCTGCTGACGTTCCGCTCCGGGGCTACCCGGAGCAGCCACAAGCTTACCCTCGTAAAATAGGGTGAAATAGGGTGAAATAGCCGACAGTTCTCCGAACAATTCAGTGCCGCGGTGCTGGTGGAGCACCGCGGCACTGTTTGCTAACCACTCCCTGATAGAGCCCTACTCCTCGGTGACCGCAAGCTGTTGCATTTGCTCCAGAGCTGCGGCGATCTCCCGGGCCTCGGGCCGAAGCTGTAAATAGTTCCGGTACAGCTGGATCGCCTCGTCGATCCGGTCGCTAATCTGGAGGAACTGGCCGAGATTCCAGACCGCGTCCGGGTGATCCGGCGCCATTTCCAGAGTGGCGACCAGTTCGGTGATGGCGACTTCGGCTTGACCCGCTTCCCACAGGGCGCAGGCCAGATCGTTCCGGACCCGGAGGTTTTCGGGCGAGTGGGCGAGGATGTCCCGGAAGGTCGACACCGCCTCGGTGAAGCAACCTGTCGCGAACTGTTCCTCGCCCTGGGAGATGCGTTGGGCGAGAGCTGTTGGCGTCGGCTCATCCGGGCGAGCCGTTTCCGGCGCTGTCTCAACGGTTGTATCCGCCGAATGACTCATCGGCTCCACCAGTGGACAGTAATGGCGCGCAACGTCGAATCCGCCCTGGAGATGGGGCGACATGTCGTAATTCTCGAGGTAACTCACCCCTTCCGGCACGCCCCATTTCTGACGGAATATCAACCAGTTGTTTACCAGGCTCTGGTTGTAATCGACACCACTTTCCAGAAAGGTCCGACCACCGAAATGGTGGACGAAACAGTCGTGAGCGACACGGGCGGTGAATCCGGCGAGCAGGCTACGCAGACAGAAGTCGTCGTCCTCGAAGTTACCCCGACCGAATCGTTCATCGAAGCCGCCGATCGTGTCGATTACCGCTCGTTTCACGAGCAGACAGAAGCCGACCACGCGCCAGTGTGAATCACTCCGGCCAGCATGGGTCCGGCCGCGTTCGGCCGCGAACTGAGCCAAACCCTCCAGACTGGTGGTGTCGTACGTCACTGCCGGCAGCATCTGCGGACCGGAGATCTGATTGGTCACCGGACCCACCAGACCGCAATTAGGAACAGCATCGGCGCAGGCCACGAGTCGTTCGAGCCAGCCCGGCGTCACCACGACGTCGTTGTTCAGGATCACCAGGTATTCGCCGCGCGCCGCGGCGAGGCCCAGGTTGTTGCCGGCGGCGTAGCCGAGATTCGTCTCGTTGGCGAGCAGACGAATGTGAGCGTGCAGGCGGGCCAGACCGGTCAGATACTCCACGCTGCCGTCGCTGCTGCCGTTGTCCACGAAGATGACCTCGTGGTCCAGCGAGGTGTGGGCCAGCAAGCTGTCGGCACACTGACGGGTGAAGTCGAGGGCGTTGTGGGTCAGGACGACGATGGAAGCCCGGGGTGTACCGGAACTCGCGGCGAGCTTCTCCGGCACGCCAGGTTCATAGACCCGGATCCGTTTCGCTCCGGTCAGCTCCAACCGACCGTCCGGGTGGATCAGCAGGTCCGGTTCTATGGTCTGGAGCCAGCGCTGGTGCAACCGCCGGATATTGTCCGCCACGTGGGCGAACCGCACCGGCCCGCTCTGGGACTCGTGATGGATCACCACACTCGTCGGTTCGTACACCAGTCGCCAGCCGTCTTGCTGGAGCCGGAAGCAGAGATCGATATCCTCGTAGCCATTCCGGTACGACTCGTCGAAACCGTTTACCTTGGTGAACAGTTCGCGGCGGATCAACAGACAGGCCGCCGTGAGTGCTTGATAGGTGCGGCGCTGGTTCGCCTCGGGCAGATCGGCCGCTTCCCGGTAGTAGATATGCCGCGCCACCAGTGGGTCGGGCAGCTTGCGGTCGTCGGCGATGATGACGCCAGCGTGCTGGATGGTGCCGTCGGGGAACAGCAGCTTGCTACCGGCGGCCGCCACCTGGGGGTCGTCGTCGAGCAGCGCCACGAGCGGTTCCAGCCAACCGTCCTGGACCACCGTGTCGTTGTTGAGGAACAGCAGGTACTCGCCGTGAGCCCGGGCCGCACCCTGGTTGCAGGCGGTCGCGAAGCCGCGGTTCTTGTCGTTGATGATGGCCACCAGGCGACCGGCTGCCGCTTCGGCCCGCAGGAACTCTCTGCTGCCGTCGCCAGAGCCGTTGTCCACCACGATGATTTCGTGTTGGTCTGCCGATGTGTGATCGGCCAGCGCCTGCAGGCACTGGCGGGTCAAGTCGAGCTTATCGTAGACCGGGATGATGATGGAAACCCGGGGCGTCGAAGCTGTCGGGTCACCTGCGTTTCCTGCCGCCGTCGGCAATCTCCAGCCGTGGTCGGGCAGGCAGGTGACCTCCGCCGGCAACCGATCATCCGACCCGGCCAGAGCGGAAGTGATCCGTTTCAACTGCTGGCGCAGATCGTGTTGCTCCCGGTTGCGGCCGGTGTTGCCGGCGCTGTGGTCCAGATGGCCGAACAAGGTGGTGGCCAGATCGTGCCGGCCGGCGGCCTGGGCCAGCCGTCCGAAGGCGTGGTTGATCCAGAAATCGCCGGGGTAGAGTTCCTGGGCTTCCTGCAGATATCGGAGTGCCGCCTGACCGTCGCCGGTTGCCAGCGCCAGCTCGCCCCGCAGCCGCATGAGTTGGGGGTGATTAGGGTCCTCGGTGATGGCTAGCTCCACGATCTGACGGGCCCGGTCGTGTTCCCCCCGGATGGCCAGCAGTTCCGCCCCCACCGCCCGCACGCCCAGGGCGAGGGGCGCCACGGTATGGGCGGCCTGCCATGCCTCGGCCGCCGCGTCCGGCTGTCCCTGTTCCAGCAGGAGAACGGCCAGGGCGAGGTGGGCCAAGAAGAGAGTCGGGTCGAGGTCGCTGGCCGCCTGGAAACAGGCCGCCGCCTGGGGAGGACAGCGCTGGTCGTACTGCCAGCAGATGCCGTCGCATAACAGATCGAGGGCGGTGATGGTGACCGGCAACTCCGTGACCGCCGCCGCCTCGGGCAGCTCGCCAAACAGGGCGTGGAAAAGTGCCGCCGCCACCGGGACGTCGCTGTAATTGGCCTGGACCACCGCTTGCCCGGCGTGGGCCTGTCGGCTCCAGAGTTCAGTGTCCGTGTAGAGCCGGACCAGCTTCGCGGCCAGCTCCTGGGCAGTTTCACCGATCTGGATGTTGACGCCGTCGATCACCGGGATGCCCTCGGCGCCGATGGCCGTGGTGACCACCGGCAGGCCGGCGGCCAACGCCTGGCTTACCTTGCCCTTCAACCCGGCGCCGTACCGCAACGGCGCCACCGAGACCCGGACCTGGTCCAGGAGCGATTCCAGATCCGGCACGAATCCGAGCACCTCGATCTGGTCGGAGGCGAGGTCCGTCACGGGTTCGGGCGGATCGGCGCCCACGATCTTCAACTTGACGTCCGGCAACTGCGTCGCCACCAGGGGCCAGATCTCGCGACCGAGCCAGAGGGCGGCGTCCTGGTTCGGTAGATGGCCGAAGTAGCCGACGAACACCATATCGCGACGATCGGTGGTGGGCAGCGGTGAAGTCGTCAACGGATGCACGTGCGGCAGGGTGATCACCGGCGGCAGCTCCGTCTGATTCTCGGGTAGACGGCGGTTTGCCAGTTCGCGGGACATGCCGGCGTTGATCACGGCGCCGTCGCCATCGGTGACAGCCAGCACGGCATCCGCCATGGCGTAGGCGCTCATCTCCTCGCCGCGACTGCGGGCGTGCACTTTCAGCCTGGGCAGATGGCCGGTGAGTGCCGCGCCCCGGGTTTCACGGAGATAGGATACGTCCCAGGAATGGATGACGATCCGCAGCCGCGGCGCCACCTGCCGCAGCAGCGGAATGAACTGCCCGGCCACGTTGTAGAAGGAGATGAAGGCCGCATCGAATCCGTTCCGTTCGACGATGTGGCGCAGCTTCTCCTGTACCACTTCCAGCCCCCAGGCGGAGAGGGCGTACGGATGCGGGAACAGCTCCTCCACCTCGCACCCCAGGTCGACGAGGGCCTGGCCGTACCGTTGCCGCTCGTTCGCATCCTCGATCCGGTTCAGTCCCGCCACGGTCACCGCATGACCGGCCTGCCGCAGCAGCCGGATCTGCTGGAACATCTGATAATCGCCCGAGCACAGGTCGGGCTTGGGCCAGTTGGGATGCAAGATCAGGACATTCTGCCTCATAACCTGCCACGCTCTTTCTGCAAATCAGCAAACATCGCGATGATCTCTCTCGCGCGGTGGTCATAGGTGTGACCGGCCATGATTCGCTCCCTGGCGTGCCGGGTGATGGCTTCCCGTTCGGACGGAT
>JBDRBC010000160.1:0-24488 GCA_043823125.1 bacterium
CGGGGAGTGGTATGTATGCCTGAACCCGACGCCCCCGGATATCGCCACCCTTCTTCAGACACGAACTGACCGGCGGCTGGATCGCGGGATATTCAAGACTTTTATTACTTCCCGGCTCGTGCCTGTTTGCTGCCGATAACCGTCTCGGTGATGCGTCCTTCGCCGGGGAGTATGTCTATGGCCATCCCGCCGGATCAGGTAAAACCGGTCCGCCGGGATGGCCGTAGACCTGCTCCCCCGGCGTGTCGACCACACAACCAGGACGTTCCGGCACCAACCCACTTGACGGGCAAGGTCAAGAAAGTGATAGTGAAAGGCCCGACACCGACGTCGGATCAGCCCAGAGTTGTTTTGCAGGAAAGGATCGGCCATGTCCAAGCCCATCGACGTACTGTTACTGCTTGCCCTGCCCGCATCGGGCAAGTCCGAGGCGCGCGCCTATCTGGCCAGTCTGAGCCCGGAAGAGTGCCGCGAACAGTTCGGCATCGGTCATACCGTGCAGCTCGACGATTTTCCTTACGTGCACCTGATGCGCCGGATCAGCGACGAGCTGGTGCAGCGCGGGCAGCCTGGCGCGTATTTCGTTTCCGAGGCGTTGCCGTTCCGAGAGGCTCGTGACTGGGGCACGCTCATCGAGCTGATGAACGAGGATTATGACGATATGGTCAACCTGCGAAAGCCGTCGCCGGCCTCCGCGGCCGAGTGGATATTCGACCGGTTCGACGCTTGCAGGAAAAAGGTCGGGGCCGATCCGGTGCTGGGCAAGTTGCCGGCGGACATCAGGAAGGAAGTGGCGGCGGCGATGGAACCGGAATGTGCCGATTTGCTCCAGAAAAAGATCGACGAGATCCCAGACAGTCTCGCGGGCAAGACCGTGGTGCTGGAATTCGCCCGCGGTGGCGCCGACGGCTCCAGTCTGCCGTTGCCGGCTCCCTACGGGTATCAGTACTCGCTGTCGCGCCTGGCGCCGGCCATTTTGAAGAAGGCGAACATTCTGTACATCTGGCTCACCCCCGAGGAGTCGCGTCGCAAGAACGAGCACCGGGCCGATCCTAACGATCCCGGCTCCATCCTGCACCACGGGGTACCGCTGGCGGTGATGTACGCCGATTACGGCTGCGACGACATGAAATATCTGCTCGATCAGTCCGACAAGCCCGATACCGTCTGCGTGGAGAAGGATGGCCGGAAATATTACCTGCCGCTGGGCCGCTTCGATAACCGGGTCGACCTGACCACCTTCATCCGCGAATCGGATCCGGCGGACTGGCCGGCCGAGGACGTGGCGGCGTTACAGAAGGGGATGCAGGCGGCGTTTACCGAGCTGAGGAGCGGGCAGACGGGGTGATCGCAACCTGATGTAATGTCCTCTGCGCCGGGTGATAGCGATTGGGTTATTGCCCGGCGTTTTAATATTTCCGGCAACTCAGATGTTGATCAAAATATCAATTGCGGTGGCGGCCAAAGCGACCTGCACAGGTCCGGACCTGAAGATCTCTTTGAGTTTTTTCATCCGCTTACCGTACTGACGAGTACCGGTGGAATCAAGACAGAACAAGTAATATCATCTGATTCACCACGGCAACTGCGCCAGATCCACGTTCCCCCCCGAGAAGATGATTCCGATACGCCGACCGGGTATCGACTCCCGATGGGCCAGTACCGCCGCCAGTGGCACCGCGGCCGACGGCTCGATGACCACCTTCATCCGTTCGAAGACCAGCCGCATGGCGTGGATTATCTCGTCTTCGCTGACCCGGACGATGTCGTGGACCAGCCGCCGGATGATGGGAAAGGTCCGTTCGCCCAGGGAAGTGAGCAGTCCGTCGGCGATGGTATCGGGGTTCACCGAAGGCTGGATCTCGCCGGTCTGGAGGGAACGGTAAGCGTCGTCGGCGTTGGCCGGTTCTCCGGCGATGATGTTGGCATGCGGCGCCACGGCGGCAACCGTCAGGGCCGTGCCGCTCAACAGGCCGCCGCCGCCCACGGGGGTCATGACCACATCCAGCTCCGGGACCTTCTCGATGAGTTCGAGGGCCGCCGTGCCCTGGCCGGCGATGACCCGGTAGTCGTTGTACGGGTGCACGAAAGCGGCGCCAGTGCGTTCGATCACTCGGGTCAGGCCGGCCTCCCGGGCGGCCGGAGTCGGCCGGCACGGGAAGATCTTCGCGCCGTAGCCAGCCACCGCCTGCCGTTTCACCTCCGGCGCGTTGTCCGGCATCACCACGTAAGCCGGGACGCCGCGCTGGCGGGCGGCCAGCGCCAACGCCTGGGCGTGGTTCCCCGAAGAGTGGGTGGCCACTCCCGGGGCGACCTCCTCGTCGGACAGGGAGAAAACGGCGTTGGTGGCGCCACGGATCTTGAAGGCGCCCACCTTCTGGAAATTCTCACACTTGAAAAACAGCTCCGCCTCGGCCAGCGCGTCGAGAGCGCTACAGGTGAGCACGGGTGTGCGGTGGATAAACGGCCGGATGCGGGCTGCCGCGTCGCGGATGTCCTGGATGGTGGGCTCGGCCATGGTGTTGCTCTCCTGAGATCGGCGCGGGTATTTCAATCGTTCATCGGGTGCCCGGTAGCGTGGTACACCCGGTACACTCTAGATTCCATTGCCCCGGTAGAGCAAGCCTATTAGCTTTGCCGCCGGCCCCAGCCCCGGCGCGAAGGAGTGCTCGTGAACGGTTATCTCGACTGGGTCAGCCAGAATCCGCTGCTATCGGCGGCCAGCCAGTTCGCTCTCCTGGGGACGCTGGGCGAGCTGATTTCCCACTGGATCCGCAGCCGGGCGCCAGGTTTGCCGTGCACGCTCGGTCAGCTTCTGGCCAAGGTCCTCGGCTGGGCTCTGCTCGGCGTGATCATAAAGTACGGGTTCGCCGGGATGAAGGGCTTTACCTCTGCATTGCTGGATCACCACCTGTTACCGACGTTCCTCGGCCGCGGCATCGGCTGGGCTTTTGCCGTTTCCGTGCTCACGAACCTCCTCTTCGGTCCCCAGATGATGGCGTTCCACCGGCTCACCGACAACCTGATCAAACGCCAGCGCGGCTTCGCCGGCATCGAGCGCGCCTGGTGGACCTTGCTCTGGTTCTGGATTCCGGCGCACACCTTGACCTTTACGTTGCCGCGGGATTACCAGATCGGATTGGCTGCCATCTGGTCGATGGTGCTGGGGATCATCATGGGATTGTCGCAGAAACGGTGAACCGGCGGGTAGTAACGCGAAGTTATCAAACCCGCCGTAACACAACGTAATTTTCCGGCAAGATCTCCTGGAAGTTGGCCAGGACCCGGGTGCCGGCGAACTCCACCTCCAGCTGCTGGATGTCTGTCAACTCCACGAGTTCGTAGCCGTCGACGGCCGCCATGTCGTCCAGGGCGAGCAGGTTGTACTGTTCTCGGTCGTGGCCAAAACGGCTGGCGCAGAATTCGCGGAAGCGCTGGAAGACCGGATGGTCCAGGACATCGGGAGTCCAGAAATCGAAGGCCAGGATGGAACCGGGCGGTTGCAGCTCGGCGCAGCGGGTGAGCAGGCGGCTGAACATCTCGGGCTCCAGGTAGTAGGTCAATCCCTCCATGAGGAAAAACGAGGTCAGACCGTCGAGCCGGTCGGCGAGCCGCTGTTGCATGGCGGTCTGGTCGGTGGCGTCGGAGAGATCGGCGCAGATGAACTCGATATTCCGGACGGGCAGGACCCCCTCCCGCTGCCAGCGACTAATGGCCTGGCACTTGATGGCCACCACCGGCGCGAGGTCCACCTCGAAGCACGGCACCGGGGAATCGATCAGGAAAGGATACGAGGTGAAGCCGGCGGCGATGTTGACCAGGGCGCCGAGACCGTTGTCACCCAACTGCGCGCGCATCCGTTCCAGGAAGAACCGGTTGCGGCAACCGAGTTCCACGGCGTCGTGGGGATAGACCTCGCGGGAGAAGTCCTCCCACAGGCGCCGGGTCTCTTCGTTGACCCACAGCTTGGCATACTTGTCACCGCTCAGCGCCACGTTGCGGGCGCGCGATTCGTTGACCAGAAAAGCGGAAGCGGAAATATGCGCTTGTGTACTCACGGCTCACCCCCCGTGAAAGTATTCCATACCTCTACAATATTGCCAAATAAAAAGAAACCGGCACTTACTTACAACCGCGCCGGATTCCAAGACAGCTGCATAATGTATTCGCTTCGGTCGGGCCCGCAACCCGTCGACCGCTTACCAGGAACGCCGCGGGGGACGAGCGCCACGCTCGCGCGCTTCGTTCACTCGCAGCGATCTGCCACCGAGATCAGTCCCGTCGAGTGAAGAGATGGCCGCCATGGCGGCATCGGGATCCATTTCCACGAAACCGAACCCACGTGGGTGGCCGGTCTCACGGTCGGTGATCAGCTTCACAGAATGGACGTCGCCATGCTGCCCGAACAGATCACGGATATCGTCCTCGGACGCGCTGAAAGGAAGGTTACCCACGTAGATCGTCTTCACTCTCGCTCCTCTCACAACAGTACTCGCAATGCCGCCCGGCAAGGGCTCGGACAGCGCAGGTCAGGGGGGCCGTTGTCAGTCGGGGTGACAGTGACCAACATACCCACAAGTACTATTGCAGAGTTATGAGGATATTGGAACAAATAGGGCATACCTTGCCGAATATATCCTTATTATGACTGCTCCTTGAGGATTCGCAAGGCGCCTCGCGTGAGCACCCGGACCAGCCGCACCAAGTCGGTCTGCTCCATGCCGCGGTTCTCCACGTTGACCCGCAACGCCACTCGCCCCTTCAGTGTTGTGTGGCTGAACCAGGCGTCCCCCTCCTGCTCGATGAGTTCCTGCAGGTCACGGTTGAGCTGGTCTGCCACCTCGGGTTCGAAACGGGGCTGGCCGTCGTGGCCCAGGGGATCCCAGCGGAAGTTGCAGATACCGAGTGTATTGGGGCCGATGAGATGGAAGTCACGGTGCCGCCGCAACTTGGAGGCGAAGATCCGCGCCAGCTCGATGTCGTTCTCCACCCAGGCCGCATACTGCCGCCGGCCGATCATCTTGAAAGCGAGCCACACCTTGAAGGCGTTGAAGCGGCGGCTCCCCTGCACCCCGTACTGGAAGAAGTTGACCTTGTCCCCCATGTGATAGCTGCGACTATCCGGAATGACCAGCGGGCTCTTGCCAGCGCCATCGTCACCATCGGACTGCTCCCCCTCACGCCGCACCTGCTCCATGTAATATTCGGGGTGCACCAGGAAGCTCTTGCGCAGGAAGTCGCCCTCCTTCACCAGGATGCCGCCGGCCTCGAACGGGATGTAGAACCACTTGTGCGGATCGACGGTGATGGAGTCGGCTTGCTCGATACCGCGTAACATGGCGCTGTACCGCTTGCTCAACATGACGGCGCCACCGTACGCGGCATCCACGTGGTACCAGCACTGATGGTCACGGGCGATCTCCGCCAGCTTGTCCAGCTTGTCCACGCTGCCGGTGTTGGTCGTGCCGGCGATGCCGATGATACAGCACGGTAATAAACCGTCGGCCACGTCCTGGCGGATGGTCGCTTCGAGCTGGTCGAGATCGATGCGGAACAGGTCGTCCTCGGGAATCTTACGCAACTGCCCACGACCGAGGCCGAGCAGATCGACGGCCTTGTCGAAGCTATAGTGCGCTTGGGAGGATACGTAGAAGGTCAGCCTGGCCAGTTCCTCGCCCGGTGCGTCGACCCGATCCACCTGGGACAGGTCGCGGCCGAGGGAGCGATTGATGGCGAGCTTCAGGCCGGTGATGTTGGCCAGCGAGCCGCCGGGCGTAAAGGTGCCGAACCCGCGCACGCCGAGACCGAATAGCTCGCACAGCCAGCGGATGACCCGTTTCTCGATGGCGGTGCCGGCCGGCGCGTGCCGCCACGAGGCGACGTTCTGATTCATGGCGGCGGAAAGGGTCTCGGCGAAGATTGCCACCGGCAACGGCGCCGGGTTCATCATGCCGAAGTACCGCCGGCTGCCGATGGCCATGGTGTTGGGAAACACCTTGGTGCGACACTCCTGGACGATATCGTCGAAGGTGGTGCCCGCTTCGGGCAGCGACTCGTCGAACAGGTCGTCCATGCCGGCCGGCGACACCGGACCGTAGACCCGCCGCCCTTCGAGGCCCTTGAGATATTCCACCATCAGATCCACGAAAGCGTAGCCGATATCGCGCAGCTCCTGCTCGGGTGAACCCTTGTCGCCGCGTGGTCCGGTCGTCGTCTCGCGTGAGCTGTTTTCCCGTCCGGTCCGGGGCGGCATGGCCGTCCCCCCCAACCAGCGCTTGTGATCCCGTTGCATGTTTCCCCCTGCGGGTCTCGTCTGTCAGACCTCGCGCGCCGGAAAAGTCCCGGCGGCGATGGCTTCGAGTATTTGCGCCGCGCCGCTCTCAGCCACCGGCGGCGCTATGTGATCGGCTGCCTCACGCACCGCCGCCGGCCCGTTGGCCATGGCCACGCTGACTCGGGCCGCCGCGAAGAGATCAAGGTCGTTGTAGTTGTCCCCCACGGCAATGATATTCTGGGGATCGATTCCGTACTCCGCGGCCAGCAGCCGCGCCCCCTCGCCCTTGCTGCAGGCGTGGTGATACACCTCGGTCCAGCTGAACTGCTCGCGCGACAGCAAGGTCTCGGTGTTGACCACCTTTACCTCGCTCCCCAGCTCTTCCCGGATCTGCGCGGTCAAGCCCTTGACCTTCTCCCAGGTATCGATGGTCCCCACCTCGAGGGCCGTGCGCGGCAGATGCTCCAGCAGATCCTCCACGGCCACCACCGCACCCACGGTATGCCGCCGCCGGGTGAGGTACTGGTATAGAATCGGGTTGGTGTCCAGGTCCTCGTGAAACAGGGTGCCGCCGCGTTCCTCGGTGTCGTAGATCATGGCCACCGCATGGTGCAACCGGAAGATCTCCACCAGCCGCTGCAACACAACCTGCTCCAGGGACCAGGCGTACAGCTTACGCCACGGGTCCCCTCCGAAGATCACCGCGCCGTTGAGCAAGACCATGGGCGAGTCGGTCATGGCCATGCCGCTCCGGGCCAAGACCGCGTTCAAGGAACGACTGTTGCGCCCGGTGCAGAAGGCGACCAGGTGTCCGGCCTCGCGGACGCGGTTGATGGCCTCTTGCTCCCGTGGACGCATCTCGTCCTCGAACTCGGTGTCGAGCAGGGTGCCGTCCACATCCACGGCCACAAGAAGGCGGTCCCTGTTTGTGGGACCGCCGACCGATTCTTCAGCATGGTGACCGGGCGTCGCTGTCATGAATAACCTATGAACGCTTCCGGCGTCCTTCTAGTTGACGGTACTTGATGCCTCGCAAGCGGTTCAGGGCCGCCGCGATCTCGCACACCCGCGGGGTGGCCAGGTATCCCACCGGCCGACCCACGATGAAGTCGAGGCCGTCGATCTCCAGATCTCGCCGGATCTTCTCCAGCAGCTCGTACAGACATACCTGGTCTTCTGCCAACCGCTTCTTGATCAGGACCAGGATCTCGCCGATGGCCCGCGTCGGCTGATGTCCACGAGCTGACTCGTGGCCGCCAGATCGATCTCGGTCTTGCCGAACGTCATGCACCGGAGCGTGTGGGTGGCGATCTTCACCTCCCGCCGCCCCTTGCTCGGATCGATGCTGTCCGGGTATGGCACTCGCCGCTGGATCGACGCGATGGGCGCCACCCCCTCGTCCTGCCGCCCGCTGTGGATCCGCTCGGCCACTTCCCGGGCTTCGACGGTGCGGTCGTGCGGCCGGTACTCGTCCAGCATGATGACTTGATGCGCCACTTCAAAGTAATCACCCGACCCGCCCATGGCCAAGACACTCGACACGCCCCAGTTGCAAAACAGCCCGCGCACCCGGTCCACGAACGGGATGATCGGCTCCTTGTCCTTGGCCACCAGCGCCTGCATCCGCTCGTCCCGGATCATGAAGTTGCTGGCGCAGGTGTCCTCGTCCATGAGCAGGCAGGTGGCGCCTACCTCGAGAGCCTCGACGATGTTGGCCGCCTGGCTCGTGGACCCGCTGGCGTTGCTGCTGGAGAAATGCTTCGTGTCCACCCCGCCCGGCAACTCGCCGATGAAGTCGCTGATATCCACGTTGTTCACGTACCGCCCGTCCTCGGCTCTGATCTTCACGGCCGGACAGATGGTCACCACCTGCTCGCGCCCGTCCCCTGGAATGTGGTTGTAGACCGATCGTTCGATGGCGTTGAGCAAGGTCGACTTGCCGTGGAACCCGCCGCCCACGATGAGGGTCACCCCCTTGGGCAGCCCCATGCCGCTCACCTGCCCGGCGTTGGGACAGTCGAGGGTCACCCGCAAGCTGTCCGGTGACTGGAACGGCACGGCGCGCTCCTTGGCAAGCGGCCGGTCGTCCACGCCGCTGTGCCGCGGTAGGATCGACCCGTCGGCCACAAACGCCACCAGCCCGGCGGCGTCGAGCTGCCGGCGCAGGTAGACCTGGTCCTCGACCACCTCGATGAACCGCCTCAGCTGCTCGCGGGGTAGATGCTGGTAGATGAGGCTGGCGTTGACGATGGTGGGCAGCACATCGCAGATCAACCGCGCCGCCTCCTCGCCCGCCACCGAACGCCCGGCGCCCGGCAATCCCACCACGAAACGGGCCTCGATAGCGCCGTTGACCATGCGCATGGCGCTGCGGTCGAGCACCTCCTGCCCGCCGCTATCGATACTGATGGACCCGCCGATGACCCGCCGCTGGGGCCGGCCACAGTGTGTGCTGATGGCCTGGGCAAAGGCGCGGATCAGGAAATCCTGCAAGGCGATACGCCGGATACGGTCGCGGTGCAGGTCGCGCGGAATGGCCGCCACCTCGGCCGGTACCTGCACCCGGAGATGGGTCGGTGAAGCATACGGATCAGCCTGAACGTGATCGAAGATGAGGCGGAACTGCTCGAAATCGTACGCTCCGAGCAACGCCTTGTACGCCTTGTAACCACGGCCATCGATGCGGGAAAAAGCAGTGCGCAGGGCAGCGGCGGTACGGACCGTCTTCTCTGGTTCCATGGCGCACCCCTCGGGTTGGGACGGGGCAATCAGAGCGTTTTGTTATCGTTTTCAGATCGGGCACCCGCAAGTGTCCGGGAGTGTATCCGGGTACACTGGAGATACTCCCAATCTAACCCCGTACGTCGAACTCGGCGAACTCGCCGCGGGCTTCGGACCACACCACCTCCGTGTCACTGACCAGGGCGTGCGGCGGTCCCTGCCGCGCCCAGATCAACAGCGCCTCCAGCGCCTCACGATTCCCCTCGGCCACGATACGCACCGACCCGTCGGGCCGATTGCGGACCGTGCCGGTGACGCCCAATCGCTGAGCCTGCTGCAAAGTGTGCCAGCGGTAGGCGACACCCTGCACGCGGCCCCGGACTCGAATCTCCAACCGAACAGACAACGGCTACCTCCAGGACGGCTTCCGCGGGTGCCGCTGCCGCTGAGTTGCCACAACATGATGGATCACGGCCGGGCTGACTGGCATGGGGAGTCGAATCAGGTGGGGTTCAATCAGCGGATATCGTTGACCGGACCGGTTCTTATTCTGCTCTATTTCGGGATCGAGGGCAAGGGGAAAGGGTGGGTAAGTGGCGGGGATTGCGTAAATTGCAGTCCAATCTGAGGCACCGGGCTGCTACCGCGAGCCGGACGAATACCAAGTAATGAGTATGGTCCAGCAGACGCGACAACGCCAGCGGGAACTCTTCAACGAAACTCCCAGATCCCGGACATCACGGGACGCACCTGTACTCCCAGGTACGGAACCGGTGACAGCAACAAACGGATAGACACGTCAAGTCACAGGGATAATGCCAGTTACACAACTCGGTGATTCTGGCACCAAAGCTGCTCAGACAGCACGGATCCACCATGCACCCCCCTGACGCCACAGACCGCTGGGGCGTTTGTTGCCAACCGAAACACTGGAGGATACGATGAACATCGTGAGGCTTGCCTTCCTGACCTTACTGCTGACGGGCGCCGGCTGCCTGGTCGGGTGCTCGGAATCCGACCCCACGGGCACGTCCCCCGGCTCCACCGACGACACGACCACCCAGTTCGAGAACAGTGACCTGCCGCTGGCCCTGGACATGACCGAGGACCTGCTCGTAGTCGAGGAGGATATGACCGAGACGTTCGGTCCCGATCAAGGTCTCGGCCGTGGCGAGTCCGAGCGTGGACGGCGCGGTATGGGTTCGCACGGGTTCAGGCTGCCGGCGTTTCTGCGCGCTCTCGAGTTGACCGAGGAGCGGATGGCCCAGATCCGCGAGTACCTGGCCGAAGTGCGTGGGAACCTCCCGCAGAACCCACCCACGGATCCCCAGGAACGACGAGAACTGAGGCGGGAACTCCACGCCGACTTCCTGGAATTCCTGGAGAGTATCCTGACCGAGGAACAGCTGGCAACGCTGACCGAGCTGCGGGAGGCCCACCAGCAGCAGATCAGGGACCGTCGTCAGGATCACATGGCAAGACGGGCCGAGCGTGTCGTGGCCTTCCTGACCGAGGCCCTCACCCTCGACGCGGATCAGGTCAGCCAGCTGGAGACTCTGCTGGCCGAGGCCCAGGAGGCCGCCCTCACCATCATGGATGCCCGTATGGCCGGTGAGCTGACGCCGGAAGAGGCCCGGGCAGCCATGGCAGAAATCCGCGACACCTTGCGGGACGGGATCAGCGCCATGCTGACCGAGGAACAGCTGGCGATCTTCGAGGAATTACTGGGCCGGCATCACTTGTGATCCACGCCCTGCTTTGATTGGGGAGGCTATCGGGTATTCGCAGGAGTCTCCGGGGAAACTCACCATTCCTCGGGGGCACACCCCTCCACCGATAGCCTCCCCTTTTCCTGTGTTTTGACTGTTTGATGATTGCAACACAAATAATCATTCCCGCTGAAACAATGCTCCGATTATCTCGTAGATGGCCAGGTGTAGGGAGGTGGGTCAGGCATGGACAACTGTCGGGGGATGTCCTGCCGGATCTGCCTCCCTATTTTTTTGCTAACTGGCCAATCGGCCACGATTTCCCTTCCCCCAGCGCCCGCAGTAATTGTCACCGATCCACCGAGCCGCCGCTCGCCAGCCAGTCAAGCAGCCGAATAATCTGACGCCGTGAATCGAGGACGAGTGGCGTCAAGAATACGATGTAACCTTTCCGCCTTTCTGGCGATCTGTCTGTTCGGAGGGACAAGAAGCAGACAAGACAGACCCGTGGATGGTAACCACAGAAGGGGGATTGGAACAATGAAACGATACATAACAACCAGTCACACCACGCTACGTGCGATGCGGCGCTGCCGGAGAACGGGACAGTTGCCAAGATATGGGCAGATCTGGATGCTGCTTATTCTCGGATTCGGGGCCGGTTTGTGCCTCCACATCAGTACTGCCCAGGCAAACTCCTTCGTCGCCTGGCAGTATGTTCAGGGTGTCTATGACAGTGACGCCCAGTGGGGCGACTTCGACGGCGACGGCGACCTCGACCTGGTGGTCTGCGGTACGGATGTCTTTGGCACCAGGAGTACCCGGACCTACGAAAACGTGGGTGGTGCGATGACCTGGCATCAGGACCTGGTGGGCATCGACGGTCTAGGGAGCGGTTGTCTGGCCTGGGGCGATTATGACGGCGATGGCGACCTCGATCTGGCCCTGGCCGGGGAGTCCAGCAGTGGGCCGACCGCCCGCATCTACCAGAACGATGGCACCGGCCACCTCACCTGGGACATGGGCCAGCTCCTGACCGGCGTGCTGAACGCCTCCGCCGCCTGGGGCGACCACGATGGCGACGGTGATCTCGACCTGCTGGTCATGGGCGACGACGGGGCCACACAGGTGACGGCGGTTTACGAGAATGATCCACCGGGTACCCTGTCACCCGATCCCACCCTCGGCTTGACCGGTCTGGCATCCGGGTCGGCCGACTGGGCCGATTGGGACGGCGACGGCGATCTCGATCTCCTGCTGACCGGTTACCGGACCTCCCAGCGGTTGACCGTCTTCTACAAGAACGATGCGTACGGTCTGGTCAACGATGGCAACCACGGCCTGCCGGGCATCGCCCTGTCCGATGCGGCCTGGGGCGATTACGACACCGACGGCGACCTCGACCTGGCCTTCACGGGGGAGACACAGAGCGGAACGAATATGGCGCGGGTCTACCGGAATGATGGCGCCGGCAACTTCACCCAGATCGTGGACGTGCTGCCGATCACGCAGAGTTCGTGTGCCTGGGGAGATTACGACAATGACGGGTATCAGGATGTGGCCTTCAGCGGCACCACCGGAACCAGCCTCCAGTCAGCAATCTACCGGTACACCGGCACCACCTTCGCCGCCATGTTTTCGCTCCGTGGTCTGCGCTCGGGTTCGGCGAGCTGGGCCGATGTGGATCTGGACGGCGATCTCGACTTCATGATCACCGGCATGGGTATTAGCGGCCCCATCGCCTCTCCCTATGGCGAACTCTACGAGAACCGCGATGGGGTCATCAACACCCCCCCGACGGCCCCCACGAACCTCGCCGGCTACCACTGTAAACCGTTCGGTTTGCCCGGATCGACCTACCTGCACCTCTCCTGGGATAACGCCACGGACGCCGAGACGGCTGCCGCGGGGCTGTACTACTGTCTTCGGGTCGGCACCTCCCCCGGCGGAACCGACCTGGTTTCAGGTACCTATGGCACGCCATTGATGGGCAATGTCGGACAGATCACCAAGGTGGTCGTCCCGGTCGGGTCCGCGATACCCGGTCAGTCATATTTCTGGAGTGTCCGGACCATCGATGCGGGGCTGCTGGCCTCCGCCTGGGCTCCGGAACAGATCTGTGAGCTCGTGGTGGTGGACGAAGTGGATATCGATCCCGCCGACGATGCATTCGTCGACCTGGCCGGCGCTGGCAGCACTTACGGCACCATCATCCCCACGATGCTTATGGTCGGTGAATTCGGGGGCACGGGCGATATTGCCCGCTCCTACCTCCGGTTCGGCCTGAGCGGAATTCCTGCCGACGCCACGATCATCCACGCGGAACTCCAGGTTTTCTGCACTGGTGTTTTGGGAGTCAGCAACTTCTATACCGATGCCTGGGCAGAGATGAGCAACAGCTGGGACGAGAATACCATCACCTGGAACACGGCCCCCACCCAGTTCTACGGCTGGCCCTCGGACCGCTCCCGGGCCACCCCACTGCAGAATAGTACCTGGAACGTGACCAGTCCGGTGACAGGCAACCTGGTGGATGGCTGGATCACCCTCGTACTCAGGGCCGGCAGCCCGCCCGAGGGCGGCGGCGGGCTCGCGGAGTACGAGAGCAAGGAGTCGCCCACCGGACCGGGACCGCGCCTGCGGATCATCTACTGGCATCCCGATCTGTTATCGGACGTCGAAGATTCCGGGCGGGCACCCGCGGGGGGCGCAGCCCTGCTGAAACCGAACATCCCGAATCCGTTCAATCCCCGCACGACGATCACCTACACCGCGCCTCACGCCGGGCCGGTGAGCCTGGAGATCTTTGATGCGCGCGGCCGGCGCATCCGCAATCTAGTGGATGCCTGGCAGCAGCCGGGCCAGTATTCGGTCGAGTGGAACGGTCGGGATGGTGGAGGAAGGTGTGTCGGCAGCGGGGTCTACTGTTATCGTCTGGTGGCTGGCGAGGCGATCGTGACAAGAACAATGACTCTCGTCAGATGAGCCCGTCGTCTCGTTCACCTGGACGAGACACGGCGGCAGATCGGTTCAGGGTCCTGTGCTGCCAAAACCACAATAACCGCCATACTCCGGTCGGATTTCTTCCGCCCGGAGTATGGCGCTTTCTGCAACTGGTCTGGCGTGATGCTCCCTTCGAACATTGCCTGCAACGAGAACATGGGGTACGATGATGGTGAAGAGTGGATGACATGATCCAGGATATCAGCGGTGGTGATCATGCGCGCCCTCACACAGATTCGTACCATGGCATTCTGGCTCCGGGCCACGCTCACCCTGGTCCCGTCCCTGGTCACCATCACCTCCTCTGCCAGCGATTCCGTCCTGCCTCCACTGGAATCACTCGCCTCACGCGTGGACAGCTTGACGGCGTGTGCGGTCTACGCCCAGGCCGATAGTCTGGCTGTCGGCGCGCTCCGGCAGGCGCAAGACCATTACGCGGCCCACGATCCCCGGCTGGGTGTCTGGTTCTTGAGGTCAGGTCTGGTTCGTCTGGAACTGGGCCGCCTTGAAGAAGCCGCGGGCATGTTCCAGCAAGCATTGACGGTTGCGGCAACTCACGGAACAGAAGGATCTTCAGCGGTTCTGGACGCCATGCGAGGTCTTCACCGGACCCGCCTGGAGCAGGAAGTGTTACCCGAGGCTGCCGAGCTGGCCGAGCGCTGTCTCGATCTGTCCCGAGAGCTCTACGGGCGCCAGGACGCCCGTGTGGCGGAGGACCTCTGCAACCTGGCGAGAGTCCGTCTCGAGCAGGATCGGTTGGAGGAAACAACCGAGTTGCTGTCCGAGGCGAGACGCCTCGTCGAGGAACATGGGGACGCTGAACACGAGACATACGGAGACATCCTCTGCCTGCAGGGCCTCGTTGCCAACAGTGCCGGGCGATTCGAGGAAGCGATTGCACTCCATCAAGAGAGTTTGGCGAGCCTGGAACGCACCAGGGGCGCTGACCATCCTGCAGTAACCGCTCCCATGACCGGGCTTGCGGTGGCCAATAAACGCCTCGGACGATTCGAAACCGCCGAGGCTCTCTATCGACGTTGCCTCGATATCCGGGAACGAACCTGTGGCCCGAACCATCCCGGCGTGGCCCTGGCGCTGAACGACCTGGGAATCGTGTTGTATCTCAAGGGTGCTTACGAAGAGGCTTTGACAGCATATCAACAGTGTATCGCCATCCGTTCCACAACCGACAGCGGACCTGGAGCCGAGGCAGCCATCACCATGATCAACCTGGCCGGCCTGCTCTCGGATCTGGGACGATACGCCGAGACGATTCGGCTCCGTCGACAGGCCCTGGCCATCCTGGAAGAGGTCCGGGGACCGGATCACACGCTGACTGCATATGCCCTGAACAGCCTGGCCTGGTCCCTGCGCCGGCGGGGAAGCTCGGGGGAGGCGGAAGCGCTCTTCCGACGGGCCCTGACGATCGTCGAGAACAAGCACGATTTCCCCCATCACGAAGCGGCGGTCCGTAAACGACAAATCGGCTTGTGTCTCATGGACCAGGGAGAGTTGCTTGCGGCCGAGGAATACCTGACAGCGGCCATAGCCGAGGCCACGGCAATTTACGGCGCTGACGATTACCACGTGGCTCGTCATGAACGCGAACTGGGGATATTATTTTTACGACAGGGGAAGCCGGCCGAAGCGCTACCGGTACTCCAGCGATCCCTGTCGGTGCTGGCCGACCAGTACGGATCGGACCACCTCGTTTTGCAGCCGTGCTGTGAGGGCTTGACGGTGGCCAACCTGATGCAGGGTCGGGTGGAGGCGGCGCGAGAATACGCTGACCGTTCCCTCGCCACCGCCGAGATTGCCGCTGGCGAGGGCAACCGGGATCTGGTTAAAAGCCTGCTCCTCATGGTCATGGTCGAATCCGCCGCCAACCGGTGGGAGGCGGCGGTCCAGCAGGGATTCAGAGCTTGCGAGACGGCTCTGGAGATCCAGGAGGACATATTCAGAGTGTCCTCCGAGCACGACGCTATCGTCTATGCGAGTCTCCCCCGGCGCACCGTCGAGGAATTGTTGACCGTGGCCCGGTTCCTGCCCGACCCTCCGGATTCGATACTCGCGCGGCTTTTTACCCTCGTGGCCCGTACTCATGGCCAAGTGCTGGACCGCATGGCGCAACGTGGACAGTATTCCGAGCTGGCGGCCAGCAGTTCAGAAACCGGACAGCGATTCCAGGATTTCAGCACCGCCGCCCAGCAACTGGCCGATCTCATCGTGAGTGGCCCTCAGCGCAGTCGTGAACATTACTTCCAGGCAGTCGCGCGAGCCCGTCAACAGAAGGAAGACGCTGAACGGGCCCTGGTCGAGACCTGTGAACGCTTCAGGGCCGAGAATGAGATCCGCCAGAGGCAGGACAGGATCTCACTCGCCACGCTGGCCGGCGCCCTACCGCCCGATGCCACGTTGATTCATTTTGTGCGCTTTCCCTCGTTACCGACCACCGCCACCCAGTGGGCCCTGGGTGAGACCCCGGGTAGCGATCGGTCGCCAAGCGGCGCTCCCGAGCGATACGGTGCCTTCCGCCTCCGTCTTGCCGATCACAGTGTATCCGCTCCAGAGCTGCAATTCGTGGATCTGGGAGCGGCGACTTCCCTGGACTCTCTGGTTGCAGTATATCGCCAGACCGTGACGAGTATTCACCAGGGCGAACGGCCCTCGACCAGGGACGAGGTGGAGTACCGAACGGTGGCCTCCCAGCTGTACGAACGGCTGTGGTCGCCTCTGTTTCCCCGATCGGACGGGGAGAATCCGCCGGCAGGGTCGACAGGCGCAGCAGTCAGGATATTCATCGTGCCGGCTTCACACCTGTATTGGGTGGATTTCAACACCCTGCTCACCCCCCAGGGCGGCCTGGTGATCGAAAAGTGGAGAGTTCACTGTCAATCCTCGGCTCGGGACCTCCTGCGTTACTCACTCGCGC
The DNA here is from genome assembly GCA_043823125.1 of bacterium. Lineage (GTDB taxonomy): Bacteria > Krumholzibacteriota > Krumholzibacteriia > LZORAL124-64-63 > LZORAL124-64-63 > JBDRBC01. The sequence goes on from JBDRBC010000160.1 coordinate 16,640, forward strand.
CACCCGCGACCGGAGGCAGGGGGCTACTGGTGGCCGGTAATCCGGTTTGGTCGAGAGAACCAGACCTCATCGAGGCTGACAAAGATCCTGCCGGGCCACATCCACTCACGTTCCTGTGCCGCGACACCAAGCAATCACTCGGGAATCTACCCGGTGCCGAGGCAGAAGTCCGGGTGGTGGCAGATCTGTATTCCCGGGCCACGACCGAACCCATCACCCTCTTGCTGGGAGCCGAGGCTACCGAGGAGGCAGTCAAGCGGTCACTGGCCGGCAAGCGCCTGGTCCACCTGGCAACCCACGGGTATTATTGCGATCCGTCAGTCCCGGAGAACCGGGGATCGGATGAGGTCTCAAGGAATCCACTGCTTTTATCCGGACTCATCCTGGGCGCTAGCGAGGGCGGAGATGACGGGCTGTTAACTGCCATGGAAATCGTGAGTTGCGACCTTCGAGGCCTGGATGCAGTGATCCTGAGCGCGTGCAACTCGGGTCTCGGCAGATTACTGCCTGGAGAGGGAATGCTGGGCTTGCGACGCGCATTCGAAATGGCTGGGGTCGGAACCGTTGTGATGACACTCTGGCGAGTTCACGATGTGGCAACCCGGGATCTGATGGAGCGGGTCTACCGGCACAACTTGGCTGGCGTCCCCATCGCGGATGCGGTTCGCCTGGCCCAACTGGAGCGCCTGGCCGACCAGAGACAGCGCCTGCACCGCATTCATCCTGCGCTCTGGGGCGGGGTCGTTGCCGAGGGCGACTGGCGCTGAACTAGCGCACCTCCAGAACTGACCAGAAGATCTGTTCCCCGGTTACTGCCCGGACCGAGATGGCATGCCGTCCAGGCGGAAGGACTCCTGATTCAAGAAAAAGGCAGAGCGAGTAGTTCTCACTGAATTCTTTCCCTCTCACCTGTTCGACCCAGACCGGCTCGGTGGAATCCAGACTGACGATACCGACCTCGAAAAGCTCCTCGGGCCCGGGTGGTGTTATCAGGCTCGTTATCTCGAGCAACAGGAATTGATTCGTCGCCGCAGCGAAAATCGGTGGCTCCTCCTCCTCGGTGAGGAAACCGCGTTGACCGGTTCCCAGATCGGCCAGCAGGATGACATTACCCAGCCTGGGCCCAGCTCGCGGTGGGAACGATTCCCTGGCAATAACCGGCCCTTGAGCCGGTTCAGGATTCGATCGGGTCAGAACCAGGAATATTGCACTTATCGCCATGAGGAAATAGACGGCGGCGGGGATCGGTCGTAACAGGGATGCCGTCAGTAGATCCCAGCAGCGGTTCCAGAACCCTCCGGAAACCGACCTGCGGACTGCACCATCAGGGGGCACATCCAGCTCGGCTCCCGCCCGGCTGCTGGTGGTTTCCTGGACCACTGTCGTGAGGGTTTCCACCACCTGGGAACAATCAGCACAGATGGCCAGATGGTTCTCGATATCGGCACGCTCGCGAGGTCGCAGAGAATCCGGCGTTACGACAAAATGATCGAGGATCTCGGATTCCGGGTGAGTGGCCCGCAGCACCTCCAAACCATTACTGAGCCGCGAGGCGAATTCCAGCAGATCGGCACACGCGGCACACGTCGCCACATGTTCCTCCACTTGCTGCCTTTCCTTTTCTGCGAGGATCGCCGTGGGGTACCAGGCCAGCTGATCGGCGAGACTCTCGCACTCGGTCCTGTTATTTTCGTGGGATTCGGCCATCAGATTCTCCCGGACCAGGAGTCATCCGACATCAACAACATATCGATGCCCGGACGACAGATCGTGCGCCTTTTTAAGGCAACGGAACAACCTCACCTTGGCGGCACCAACCGAAATGTCCAACTGCTCGGCGATCTCCTTTCGACTCAGACCATCCAGGTAAGCCGAGGTGATGAGCCGCCGGCATGAATCGTCCAGATTCTCCAGGATCCACCTGAGAAACGTGAGCTGATCCGGGCTGATGCTTTGAGCATCCAGCACATTTGCCGGGGAACCATTCTCAGGCAGTGGCACCTCGATCCCCCGGCGCTGTTGCCGCCGATAACTCGAGATACAGAGGTTCCTGGCGATCTGACGTACATATCCCTGAAAATTTCCGGCACGGTACCGTCCCGCCTTGAGATTCCGGACCAGGACCAGCAGGGAAGCCTGGACGATGTCATCGGGTGTATCGAAACCCCAGGCACGGTGCTCGGCGATCACCCGTACCCAGCCGGCGATCGTGGCTATCGCGTCGGGCCGGTTGCCCATGAAGCGGGCGACAAGACGCTCGTCGGATTCTTGCTGCTCGGTAGGGATCATGCACAACTCCTTGTTTCAACGGAGTACGATCGAGTGCATGGAATCCCCATCGTAGGAGGTTGCCCACCGGGCGTCAACCCCGCCAGCCGCAGGTCCCTTGCCTACTAGATCGCCAGAGGTCACAGAAGGTTACCGGAAGAATTCACTGTGCGACAGGTTTGTCCGCAAGTGGAGATGAGACCAACGAGGGTATTCTACTCAAAAATCCAAACCCGAGCCTCCACCCCCTGCGGCGGCCTCGTCCAAGCCCGACAATAACTACTCATGGCCCGCGCCACCGGTCGGCCATGCGGCAGGATCTTGTCCTCCCGAAAATCGATCTCCCCGTACAACCGCCGCCCCTGGCGACTCTCGGCCATCCCCAGCCCCTTCACTTCCTCCCCGACCCGCCCCACCGCAAACCCCACCATCCACGAATCATCCAGCTTCTTACCGAGTAGCCGATCGAGCCACCCGTCCACATCCAACACCACCCAGCCGGTATCCAGTCGGAACACGGCCAACCCGGTCACCGACGTGGGTACCGTGGTCTCGTCGCGTACCACGTGCACATCCCGATTCCCCAGCCGCCACTCGCTCAGCCGGATGTTCCGCGCCAGGAACAGGCTCCCCGGATGATATCCGAGGATACTGTAGGGCATGGACAGCTTCAGGTTGTCGGTCAGGGTGATCTCCCAGATGCGCGTGACATCGACGCCGCGGCGGCGTTCCATCTCGTCTGCAGCGGCCTCGCGGCGGACGATGCTGATGAAGTGTTCCAGGGGGAGTTTGCTCTCGCGGCCGGCGTGGAAGATCATGGCCTGGATGTAGGTCTGGTTCCAGGTCCCGAGCTCGTCGTCCTCGATGATACCGACGATCCACTCGAAAAACGGATCGCGGATCGCCGGGTTGTCCCGATTGGCGTTGCCCTGGGTACCGTCCGCCTCCCGGGCCTGGGCTGCGGGCTGGGCATGCGCCGCCGACTGCGCAAAAACCAGCGGCACCACCGGTATCACCGCCGCCGACTGGACCTCCATACTCGCCACCGATTCACGTTCTGGCAGGCAGTGCATGTTCCCCGCCACCGACAGGCCGATCAGACAGACGCCGAGAATGAAAACCGGTCGGAATGCGGCGCGGGGACGCTCGGGTGTCATGGCGCCGCCTCGAAGTCGAGGAAGGCCTGGTGGATGCGGCGGTCGTCGGTGAGTTCGGGATGGAAAGTGAGGCCGAGCAGATGGCCCTGCCGTACTGCCACCGGCTCGTCGCCGCGGGTGATGACCACCTCGGCCTTCTCCCCCACCTTCAGGATCCGCGGCGCGCGAATGTACACCGCCGCGAAGGGAGCGTTGTCGCCGGTCAACGGTTGGATGGAGGTCTCCTCGATGAAGGAATCCACCTGGCGGCCGTAGCCGTTGCGTTGGACCAGGCAGTCCAGCAAGCCGAGCGGTGTAACGCCGTGATCCGTGGGTTCGTCCCCAGCGTATTCGGTTGCCAGCTCACCGGCAAGCATGATCAAACCGGCGCAGGTCCCCATCACCGGTCTTGATGTGGCGTACTCGACGAGAGGCTCGCGCATGCCGCACCGATCGATCAGTCGCGCCAGGGTGGTGGATTCACCGCCAGGAATCACCAGACCGGCGCACGCAGTCAGCTCCTCCGGGCGACGCACGAGGCAGGTATGCGTCCCCAGAGCAGCGAAGGCGTGCCGGTGCTTTTCGAAGTCGCCCTGCAAGGCGAGCAGGCCCACCGGGTCCAGCATCATCGTTCCCCTACCAGCCCCGGGTGGCCAGTTTCTCTTCTTCCTTCAACTCGTGGATGTCCAGGCCGGGCATGGCTTCGCCCAGCTCCATGCTGATCTCCAGGAGCTTCTCGGGATCGTCGTAGTACGTGACCGCCTGCACGATGGCCTCGGCGCGCGGTTGCGGATCGTCGCTCTTGAAGATGCCGCTGCCCACAAAAACAGCCTCCGCGCCGAGCTGCATCATCAGACTGGCGTCGGCCGGGGTGGCCACGCCGCCGGCGGCGAAGTTGGGCACCGGCAGCTTGCCGAGCTTGGCGACCTCGAGCAGGACGTGGAACGGGGCGCCCAGATTCTTGGCCTCGGCCATCATCTCGTCGCGGCGCAGGACGGTCAGGCGGCGGATGCCGTCCTGGACCTTGCGCATGTGGCGCACCGCCTCGACGATGTTGCCGCTGCCTGCCTCGCCCTTGGTGCGGATCATGGCGGCGCCCTCGCCGATGCGGCGCAGCGCCTCGCCCAGATCGCGGCAGCCGCAGACGAACGGCACCTTGAACGGGTACTTGTCGATGTGGTTGGACTCGTCGGCCGGGGTCAAGACCTCGGACTCGTCGATAAAGTCCACGCCCAGAGCCTCGAGCACCTGGGCCTCGGCGAAGTGGCCGATGCGCACCTTGGCCATCACCGGGATGGAGACGGTGTCCTGGATCTCCTTGATCATCTTGGGCTGGCTCATGCGGGCGATGCCGCCGTCGGCCCGGATGTCGGCCGGAATCCGCTCGAGGGCCATGACCGCCACGGCGCCGGCCTCCTCGGCTATCTTGGCCTGGTCGGCGTTGGTGACGTCCATGATGACCCCGCCCTTGAGCATCTCGGCCAGGCCGGTCTTCATGCGCATCCGCTCCTGGATCTCCTGATCCTCCCAGGGTGTGCTCATGTTCTGCCTCCTTTAATATGCTTGAGCGAAGGCGACCCGCCCCGGGGAGGGCTTGCCGCACCGCACGCAGGTTCCGCTTTCCTCTTCCCTATCCAGTGGAATATTCCGGATGGTGACCTTGGTCTCCTCCTGGATCTGTGCCTCGCACGCGGCGTCGCCGCACCAGTGACAGTGGGCATAGCCGCCTTCGGCCGCGTACAGGGCGAGGAAGTCGTCCCAGGAATCGATCCGGTACGTGGCATCCTTGCGCCGTTTGACCGCGATCGCGAACAGGTCGGCCTGGATCCGCGCCAGCTCTTTCTGCACCGTCTCGAGCAGACCGTCCAGCGACACCGGCTGCTTCTGGCGATCGTGGCGGGCGGCCATCATGACCTGTCCCGACGCCACGTCCCGCGGGCCGATCTCCAGCCGCAGCGGCACACCCTTGCGCTCCCACTCGGTGTACTTCCAGCCCGGGCGCATCTTGTCGCGATCGTCCACGATGATCTGGCCGAGAGCCGGCTTCAGATCGGCGGCCACCCGGTTGGCCACCTCCAGCACCTGGGCCTTCTCGTCGTCGTTCTTCCAGATGGGCACGATGACCACCTTCCACCCCGCGATACGCGGCGGCAGCACCAGACCGTCGTCGTCGCTGTGGGTCATGATCAGCCCGCCGATGGTGCGGGTGGACATGCCCCAGCTCGTGGCCCAGACGTGGTCGCGTTTGCCGGCGGCGTCCTGGAACGTGACGTCGAAGGCTTTGGCAAAGTTCTGCCCCAGGTCGTGGCTGGTGGCGGCCTGCAGCGCCTTGTTGTCTTGCATCAACGCTTCGATGCTGTAGGTCTCCACGGCGCCGGCGAACCGCTCGCTCTCGGTCTTGATGCCGGGGATCACCGGCATGGCCAGCACCTCCTCGGCGAACCAGCGGTAGACCTCGAGGATATCCAGCGTCTCCTTGCGTCCCTCCTCGGCAGTCGCGTGGGCGGTGTGCCCCTCCTGCCACAGGAACTCGGTGGTGCGCAGGAACAGCCGCGTCCGCATCTCCCACCGCACGACGTTGGCCCACTGGTTGATGAGCAGCGGCAGGTCGCGGTAGCTCTGGATCCACTTGCGATACATGTCCCAGATGATGGTCTCGCTGGTGGGCCGGATGACGTACTCCTCGTCCAGCTTGGAGTCGGGATCCGGCACCAGGGTCGTCTTGCCGTCCACCTCGGCGGTCATGAGCCGGTGGTGGGTGACGATGGCGCACTCCTTGGCAAAACCTTCCACGTGCTGCGCCTCGCGCGCCAGGAAGCTCTTGGGGATGAGCAATGGGAAGTAGGCGTTGACGTGCCCCAGCTCCTTGAACTTCTCGTCCAGGATCTTCTGCACGTTCTCCCAGATGGCGTAGCCGTTCGGTCGGATCACCATGCAGCCGCGCACCGGGCTGTGCTCGGCCAGCTCCGCGGCCTGGATGACATCCTGGTACCAGCGACTGTAGTCCTCGGCTCTTTTGGTGATGTCGGCCATCGTTTTCCTTCCCTGTCCCACTCGAATAATATCTCGTTGCGAGGCGGCTAGAAGATAACACGCGTTCGCCCTTGACGAAAGGGAGAGCGGGGCGGCCGGGCCAGCCAATATCGGTGGCGGCTGACCGGCCAATCCGGGCGCGAATCCGGACGCGAATCTGGGCAGTCGTGCCGCCCCTATCAACCGCTGCGGATCAGCCAGTACCGCTCGGCCGGATCGATGCCGTGTCGCCGAGCGGAATCCGCGTCCACGAGATCGCCCGTGGTGACCTCGTCCACCTGCCAATCCGGCCGGGCGATCAGGTGGTCGAAGTCGCGCCCGAACTGCCAGGCGTGGGCGTGGGCGCGCTCCGGATCGATCTCGATACGCCTGCTCCGCGCCAGCCCCGGCTCGAGGGGAACCTGGATCCAGGCCAGCCCGCCCGGCGCCAGCATGCGGGCCATCTCGGCCAGGCAGCCGTCCAGGTCGTCGATGTGCTCCAGCACATGGCTGCAGAAGATCCAGTCCACGCTGCCGTCCCTGACCGCCACCGCCCGCAGATCACTCACGAAATGCGGCGCGAACCGCGGATCCCCCACGGCGATATCGGTCCGGTAACAGCGATCCAACGCCTCGCCCTGCAACAGGGTCCGCATGGCCGGCGACAGGGAGAAGCCGAGCAGCACCCCAAGCGCTCTATTTTCGCGCCCGGCCAGCTCTCGCCGCACCCCGAGAACCAGCAGCCGATGCCGATCGAAGGAGCCGCACCCGGGACAGATGCAGTCCGGCAGGATCTCGTCCGGTGAAAGGAAGGTCTTGAATCGCCAGCCGCGCCAGCCGCACACGGGGCAACCGAACCGCCCCCCCGGCAGCAGACGATCGCTCACGGCCAGCGCGACATTCCCGACGACGCCACCGAAAAATCGCACCGCCTGCCCGGGGTGCCGCCACAGACAGGCCGGTGATTCACGACGCAGCAATGTGGAACAGACATAAGACAATCCGGACAACGATCACCTCCCGGGAAGGCCGCAGTGTACCAGCCGATCACCCCCTTGCAAAGCACAGCCCACCACCAACCAGGGCCAAGCCAACTCAGGTACATTTTGAAAACCATTCTCGAAGTTCACCCGGATACCAACCCCCAGCTCGCCCTGTGTTCTGCGGAGAATTGAATATCATTTTCAAAGTGCACACATGTAAAAAAGCCACCGCAGACCATTCTCCGGTTTTCAGACACAGCAAGCGATGGCGCTGGTAGGCGGCGAGAGTGTGGGGGTGTCGGATCGGGGCCGCGCCCCTAAAACCTCCGGTATTCAGCTCCCTTAACCCCCACGCTGCTCGCCCTCCCTGCTCCAGCAGCCAGGCGGGTGCCCCGATACGACACCCCCACACACTCGCCCCCAACCAGCGCCAACGCGTGCTGTGTCTGA
>JBDRBC010000161.1:0-2196 GCA_043823125.1 bacterium
GGCCCCGGACCATTGAGGAACAGATACGTCACCATATACGTCAAATCAAGAATATTGATCTCGGCGTTGTAGTCCATATCCCCGTGGAACCGCCAAACCCGAAACAGCACATCAACCCGCACCGGGCTGTTGGTTGCTTCATCGGAATGAACAAAGAAGGAATCCGGATACTCACCAAACACAAACCCGTCGGCATTGGAACCCAAAGAGAGTCCCGACGGAGCCGTATCGGCCGTATCGGTCGGATACATCCAGGGCACAGTTTCAATAATGTACCAGTCCATACAGCCACCGTGAACATTGTCGATGCCCATAGCCACCGGCGGGTTGGGTCCCGAATTCTCCTGCGCGGGGATAACATAGTTATATCCCGTCAGCCATATCTCGGGAGTCTCGGTAGGCGGTATCACGTCGTAACGCACGATGACGGTGTCCCATTGGACAATCGAGGTCTGGGCATAGATCACGATCGTATCGAGGTAGGTACCTACCGGTAAATCGAGATAGATGGCCTCCACCTGGATACCCGCAGGAGCGTTCGGTGAAAGAACGGTGATCGAGAATAGATCGGATTCCCAGCTGAGACTAAAACACATCGGATCCTCGCCGCCAACATTATCAATGACGAACGTCGATATCGGTGGGGAGTTACCGGCCCCCATCGTGCACTCATAAAGGACCAGGCGAGTCGTATCGGCGGTCACGTACATCTGCGCAGGATTATCCAGCAGATGGAACTGGAACACGACCGGGAAGGGGGAATTGATGGCCTCATTGGAATGCACCCACAGAGTATCGTTGTAGATATCGCCCGCACTACCTGAGGTGAGCTTGAAACCGACCACCACCTCCTGCGGAGCCGAACCCGAATCGGGGACGACGGTAAACAGGCGAACGGAATTCTCTTCCAACCAGAAGTTCATGGTCCCGGCGCCACCATTTCTGATCAAAATCGTACGGGGATCAACCGCCATCTTGGCCGTGGGCACGACCACATAATTGAAAGCGGAATCGACTTCGATGATAGGCAGGTCCGAACCGACCGACAAGAACACGGGCACTTCAACCGGATCGTTGCTTGCCCCCGGATCGGTGATGACGATTATGTCTTCGTAATCATCAAAGCTCAAACCAGTAATATCAACCGAGACCGTGACATCTCCCCCGTCGGTTCCAGCACCCGGCGAAAGGCTCAACCAGCCCTCGCTGTTGGACACGCTCCAATTAAGAGTCGGACCGCCTTCATTAGTGATGGACAGAATCTTGGGATCGGGATTGTCGCCCCCGGCTACCGCATTGAAATAGAACACGGTCGGAGTCACCCCGATCTCCGGCGGCGGCGTTGCGATCACCAAGCCCACCTTGCAATATTGCGGCGAATTGCCCGCACTGATGGATTGAACCATAATCGAGTCAACATAACTGCCGGCCGACATCCCGACCGTATTCGGCAACACACTCACCGCCTGCGTGGTCCAACCCGAGGTCGGACTGACGGCCAGCCACGCAATACTCTCTGAGACATTCATGAAAATAGGTACACCATCGGAACTGACCGTAAAAGACTGAGGCGCCGGGCTGGCCGATCCTTCCACGGCCTCGAAGTGCAACGAATCGGTTGAAAGCACCAGGTTCGCCGACGGCACACAGGCCGTATCGCGGAACACAACTCGCCCCGTCCAATAAGGCTGGTAGTTCAGGTTACCCAGGCTCACCAGCTTGTAAGCCGTACCGGCGGAATAGGTCAGTGTATCCAAAGCTATGGAATCACACACATCCCAGGAACCCACCGTGAAATAGTAACTCGCCCAGCGTTGACGAGCCGGCGCACCAGTCACTCCGGGCCCAAACAACAGAGCGCCGCCAAACAGGAAACGCAGATTCGCATTGGTGAGGGCAAGGCTATTGTCCTCATAGAAAAACGGCCCGAGATCAAACCCGTTGTCCGTCAAAGGAGACGCTACCGCGCTATCCATCTGAAGACTGGCATTGTCCCAGCTGAATCCGGCCGTCGCACCAATGAGCGAGTTGGCGTCATTGAACACCCACAGGTCCATCTGCACGTCGTACTGGCCCGTCGTATAATCGGGAGTGACCGAAAAGACCATCTCGACCGTATCGGCGGCCCCGGCATCATTCGGATCCTGCGTGAACTGGGCCAGCGCCGTCACGGCAGACAGTATCAAAAGAACCAAC
>JBDRBC010000162.1:0-5632 GCA_043823125.1 bacterium
GATATGCGCCCGCGGGATCCAGTCCGTCTTTTCGCCGTGGATCAGGTGGCCGACCACGTCGAAGGGCGAGAAGGTCTCCGGTCCCTCGTCGGCGTGCAGCCACTGGTCCGACAGGTCGTCGAGCAGGCAACGGAGGGTGGCGGGTGTGTTGGCGAGAATTTCCGTGGCGGCGTCGATGCTGAACATTGTGTGATCCTCTCAGATTGTCCAGACTGCTCAAGGTGGAATCGATCTGTTTCAGCGGGAAGCAAATCGCCCCGAGCGTACCCCGGGTCGGCAGCGTTAGCGGTTCGAATCACCGGCACCACCGCAATCGCACGGCCCGGGCTTGGCCTGATGGTAATGCTCCAGGAAACTGCGCGCCGAGAGCCGGAAGATGTCGAAGGTGCTCGGCTGTTTCTGGGCGACGAACACGTAGGTCAACGGACACCGGGTTTCTCGGGTTCGCTGGAACACCCGGGTCACGGCGGTCAGGTCGCGCGGATCGGGAATGATGTAGAAGAGGCCCTTGAGACCGTCGTCCCCGTCCAGCCACTGGATCTCGTTCTCGGTTACCTGCTGGCGGAGTCCGTTTGGTTGCGCCGCCGCCGCCAGGTAAGCCGGCGCCTCGTCGATGGCGTCACGCAGTATCGCGCCGAAGTCCTCGTTTTCCATGCTGATTCAAGCTCGCCTTCTCGTTTGTGATGTTGTTGTCCAGTAGCGTTCTCAATCGTGCAGGACGGACTGCTGACCACCGAAGGCGATCCCCAGGCTGGCGAGCAGCTCGAAGGGCGGGACACCGCCGGCGCAGATGAATACGAAATCGTTGGGCAGGCTCAACGCCCCGTCGGTGGTTGTCAGTTCCACCGTGTCCGGTCGGATGGCCGTGACCTGTGATTCACCAAGATACTCGATCCGCCCCCCGTCGATATAGGATTCAAAACGTTCGGCATTACGTTTCTTCACGCGCGACAGCCGGCTGCGGCGATAGGAGAGGGTGACCGTATTCCGCGACTGGCGCGCCAGGGCGATGGCGACCTCCACGGCGCTGTCGCCGCCGCCCACCACCAGGACTCGCGTTCCCTGGTAAGAGCAGGCATCCACCAGTTGATAAGCGACCTTGGCCAGCTCCTCGCCAGGCACACCCAGCTTACGCGGAGTGCCGCGGCGACCGAGGGCCAGCACCACCTGCCGGGCCGGGTAGCGTTCATTCTGGCAACGCACCGCGTAACCGCCGGGAATCTCCTCCAGGGCGAGGAACCGTTCGCCGGTTCGGACCTGGATCTCGTGTTTACTCATGATCGCTTGCCACAGGTCCAGCAGTTCTTCCTTGACGTACTCCCGCCGGTCGAGCTGACCGTGGATCGGTATCGTCACCGGCTGGACCATGACCAGCTTGCGTCGCGGATAGTGCAGGATTGTGCCGCCGGCGTCTTGCTGGTCCAGAATTCGGTAGTCCAGTCCATGATACTGCGCCGCCAGCGCCGCGCTCAACCCGGCGGGGCCGGCTCCGATTATCACGACGTCGGCCATTTCGTCGCCGCCGTTTCCGGTCTTCCCGGTCTTCCCGGTCTTCCCGGTCTTCCCGATGTTCCCCTTGGCCACCAGGTGCTCGATGACAAGCTGGCCCTGTTTCACGGCGTTGCTGATGAGGGCGAATCCGCTCAGCTCGCCGGCTATGTAGACACCCGGTAGACTGGTCTCGTTGTGTTCGGTCAGTAACGGGATGTCGGGCCGTTCCCGGATGTTACCCAGCCCGATCTGGATGGCGCCCACGCAGCAGACGTCGGCGCAGCGGGCGTGGCCGATGCAGCGGAGGCCGTTGATCACCTCGGCCTTGCCGGACACGATGCCGAGCACGTCGCCCTCGGGGCAGGCCTGAACACAGGTACCACAGCCGATGCAGCGCTGGATGTCGATCTGGGGATACTGTCCGGACGGCGTGGTCGTCCCGTCAGCGCGCGCCTCGGCGCGGCGTTCCAGGGTGAGCTGTCGTTGACGGCGGAAGGCGATCCAGTACGGCACGAACACCAGCAGGACGAGCAGGATGACACCGGTCCAGATGAGGGTGGATTCCATGATGGTCTCCCGCCGGCCTGGCGATCAGAAACGATGTCCCAGCCGGGCCAGCAACTGCTGACCTCTGGTGTCGTCGCCCCAGTCGTATTCGAACTCGCCGGACAGCTCGAACTGGTGAGTCAGCAGATAGCGGGCGCCGAGACGAACCCAGTTGTTGGTTCGCCGCGGTCCACCCAAGCGCGCTCGGTAGTTGTACATCCCACTCGCCACGTGCAGCTGGTGGCCACCACGTAACGACCGTTCCAGCCGCAGGGAAGGCAACAGCCCCTCTGCGTAAGCTCCCGAAAATCCTGACACGGTGGTGGTCATGATGATCCCGTCAACCAGACAGTCGAGACAGGTGGCGCTGCCGCCGTAGGAGTAGCTCTTGTCGGCCAGATCGGCCCGGTTTCGCCAGCCGCCGTGAAGATTGATCTGCCAGCGTGCCGTCGGTCGCCAGCGCGAACTCAGGCGCCAGCCGTGGCGGACGGCGTCGTCGAAGAGGCTGTCGGGCAGGGAGCGGTATTCTTCCGTCCAGTGATTACGGCGGGTGTCGTGATGGATCCGGACCGACAGCTCCCGATCGAACCGGAAACTCCCGGATAGGGTCAGGTTGGCCACGGTCCAGTCCTCGCCGGCGCGATCGCGGCGCCACTGGCGATTCAGATCCAGTTCGCTGCTCTGGTACAGGTTCAGCCGGCCGGACCGGTACCCGGTGGTCAGGACCAGGAATTCCCGCCCGATCTCGCTGTCGTGGTACTCGCCCACCGCGGCGCCGGCGATCTGGATCTGCCGGCCGGCGGCCAGGTCGCGGCTGAACCGCAAAAAGGCGCCGTACCGCTGGTGGTCAAGGCGAACCTCGCCGGTCTGCCAGTCCGGCTGACTGCCGGCCAGTAGACCGAATTCCGTGGCTGGCGACAGCCGGGTCACGGCCAGCAGTCCGTCCCAGTAACCGAGCGCGCCCACGGCCTGGGAGCTGAGGCGACCGAAGCTGACCCGGAACCGGGAATCGGTGGCGCCGCTGCTCAGGGAGCCGGCGTGAATCCGGTTGCGCCAGGTTTCGGCCTCGGCGCCGGTGGCGTACCCGCGGGACCGGGAGTGGTGCCGCAGGGAGCCGTGAAGTTGCAGGGTGATATTCCGCCCGAACAAATCACTGCCTGACAGACGGAACCGGAGCTGGTGCAGGTCGGCGTCGAGATCACTCACCTGCCGATCGGTCACACTGTGCCACAGGTAATCGATCCGTCCCCGCCACTGACGGCGGCCGGCGCGGGACCGGTCTGTCCGCACTCCGGTCGGGTCGGTCCGGGTGGTCGCGCCTGTATCGGCCGACAACGCTGGCGTCGTCGGCTGGGCCACGTCCGCCGCCGAATCGACTTCACTGTTCGATCGAGAAGAAACCAGGAAGACCACATCGCCGATCTCGATCGGGGAAGAAACCTCCAGTAGCGTGCAAGAGGCCGAACGTGTCGCGACGTAAGCGACGATCGCCGTGGCCACGGTCTGGTCACCACGTTGCAGCCGTACCGTGTCGGCCACCGCCAGGCCGATGGCACTGCCGGCATCCAGATAGACATGATCGGCCGACAGGTACCGGACCCGGCACGCCGGCTCCTCCCCGGCGGCCGGACCGGCCAGGGGCGGCACCATCACCAGGATCCACAGTAGCAGGAAGCCGCGCGCGCCAGGCATCAGTCAGCCTCCCCTCGGGGATGACAATCGAGACAGGCCGGGCTCGAGTACTCGTAGTCGGGCTCATCGTCGTGGTGACTGTCGGTTTCGGACCGATTGTGCTCGTGGCAGAAGATGCACTCGAAGACCAGGTAGTTGTCGGGCTGCACGTGGCAGTCCTGGCAGCTCGTCCACTCGTTGCGGTGGCGTCCCCGGTAGATGGGGAAGTATGGGAAGTGATCCCAGTTGGCGGGCGTCCAGCCCGAACTGGTGTGGCAGGTTTCGCAGTTGGTTTCGAAGTCGGCGGCCTGGTGGGGGGGGTCCGTCGTCCCGTGGTAGTCGTCGTCGTGACAGGCGTAACATTCGCTGGGGGTGCCCTCGTAGCCGTCGGTGTGACAGGCGCTGCAGCTGACCGTGAGGTGAGCGCCGGTCAGGGGGAAGCCGGTGTGATTGACGCTGGCGGCACGCCAGATGGGATCGAAGATGTTGTGACACTCGTCACAGGCCAGACCGTATCCCTGTTCCCGATGATCCGGATCCCGCGCGGCGGTGTAATCGGCGGCGTGGCAGTCCCGACACTCCAGCGGTGGCAGGGCGAGGTCGTACCCCTGTTCACCGCGATGGCACGCATCGCAGTCCACCAGGGCGTGGGCGCCGAGCAGGGGGAACCGGGTCCGGGCGTGAAAACCCCGCCACCGCAACGGGTCGTCCCAGCTGGTGGGCTGGTGGCAATCGTCGCAGCGCCAGCCGAGCTGGCCGCGGTGCACGTCCAGATGACAGTCGGCGCAGGCGGAACCGACGTGCGAGAACACCAGCTCCTCGTGGCAGGCGCGGCAGGCCGTGCCGGCGTGGGCGTTCTGCAGCGGGAAGCCGGTCTCGGCGTGATCGAAGCCGGTGGGAAACGCGTCCACTTGCCAGCTCTCGGTGTCATGGCATGACACGCAGGTGAAGGAGATGTCGCCGTGGGGGCTGCGTGCCGGTGTCGCCGCCAGCAGGGAGCCGACGCCCAACAACAGTCCGAACCAGCCGAAATGGCGAAATCTCATGGTTTCTGGTCCTCTGCATTCCCGGTTGGTCGCGCTTGATGGCAGCCGTCGCAGGCCGTGGTGACCGGACGATAGCGGATATACGGCGATCCGTCAGCCTCCAGCCTGGGATGACAGCCCGTGCAGGCCACCTGTCGGTGACCGCCGGTGAGGGGAAACCGGGTGCGCTGGTGGTCGAAAGTAACAGTGGACCAGTCACTGGTCGAATGACACACCTCGCATCCTTCCGCCCGCACGAGTTCGATCAGTTCGCCACGGTGCGGATCGTCGTGACAGTGTACGCAGATCTCACCCGGAACCTGGAGTTTTACCGCTTCCGCACCTCCGGTCGTTTTCGTCTGGTGGCAGACGAAACACGGCACCGCCAGGTGAGCGCCGCGCAGCGGGAAGGACGAACTGTCGTGCCGGGCGATGGTGAAGGTGGACGGGGAGAATCCGGCCAGGTCGTGACACTCTTCGCACCGGCTGAATTGCCCTGCGGGGTCGGCCTGGCCGTGAAATTCGGTGTGACAGTCACTGCAGCGGGCGAACGGCAGGGGAGCGCGCGATTCACCGGGCTGGTGGCACGATTCGCAGGGGAGGCCGGCATGGCGTCCGCGTAACGGGAAGCGGGTTATCTCGTGGGAGAACGAGGTCAGCGGAACGGTTCGCCAGCTACTGGTACTGTGGCAGTCGGCGCACCGGGAACCGAGGCGACCGGCGTGGGGGTCGTCATGACAGTCGGCACAGTTCGAGAAAGGTGTTCCCGAGTAGCGGATAAGAGGAGCGCCGTCGACGATGGCTGACGGATGACACTTCTTGCACCCGACCTCCTCATGCTTGCCCGTCAGTGGGAAACGGCTGGCCCTGTGATCGAATCCGGCGGCGGGTGACCAGCC
>JBDRBC010000163.1:0-5084 GCA_043823125.1 bacterium
CCGGTGTCAGCGTATGCCTTTTCCGGCAGTCTTACGCTGACGCCGAAAAGGGTAGCGGACAGAACCAGGACGAGCACGGACACCGAAATGAGAAAGGTGCCCTTTACTGTTTGCATGATCACTCCTTTTGGGAAAGTGGGATCCGAGATTTCAACACGGGTTCAAATCAGCGTGTAAATGGAATAAACAGTAAGGACGGGTAGGGTCAAGCGGGGCCGACAATTTTAAAATGCCGGAACAAATACGTATTTTTGTTGTTCGGGCTGGCCGTGCCGCTTACATTGTGTCGGACAGAGAGCGTAATCATCTCACCGTCGCGATTGCCTGTTCTTCAAGCCCAGCATAGGCGAGGCTTTCTAGTGATGCTCGAGTATGTGGATCGACAGTCTAGCCGATCGGCTTACTGCTTCTTACTGGTTCTTGGTCTGCTAGTTAGCGGTCTCCTTGCCACACAGCATTATTCCGTTGCAGCTCACGACGACCATGGATCGGGATTGTCGGAAGCCCACACATCCACGTCCTGTCATTCCTCCTCAAATGACGTCTGTTGCTGCAGTGCCCACTGCGTTCACCATCCCTCAGATCAGCAAGCCATTGTTGTGCTGAGGACCCGAGGACCCGTGGAGACCGCCTGGGACTTGGCGGTGATCTCGAGCTTCTCGTTTCCCTCCCCGCCTGAATCGACGACGATTCTGTCGTCGATGCCGGATCAGGCCGTCTCCTATGATCCTCTATTCCGATTTTCTTCACGAGCCCCGCCCGCCGTTCTCGCAGTGTAACGTTCCCCGTTTTTTTTCTGATTTTAAGCAGCCGATTAGCGGTTGTTGTGCACGATGAATCCTCCGCCTAGTGCGAGAGGTCCACCTGTCCGGGCGACAAGCTCGACCAGAGTGAAAAAGGCGATGTGGTATGACTGCTAGCATACAGAGAATTGTCACGGTCGTGTTGGTTTGTCTGCTGGCGCAGCTGGTTAGTGCAAACGAACCGGACACTGGAAACACCCGGACCGTGGGACTTTCAGCGGTTGTTCAGAAAGTAGCCGAACCCGATTCGTGGCAGGCCGCTGCTGCACAGCCCCCTCCGGGCCCGACCGGCACGGTCACCCTGGCGGACGCGTTGAGCTTCGCCCTTCGCCATAATCCCGATCTCATGGCGCAGGCATGGGGGGTTCAGGCCGCGGAGGCGCTGAAGCAGCAGGCGGGTCTTCGCGGAAATCCCGAGATCGAAGTCGAGTTCGAGAATTTCGCCGGCGAGAACGATTTCCGGCGCTTCGAATCGGCCGAGGTGACGGTGGCGCTCTCGCAGACGATCAATCTGGCTGGTGTGCGGGGCAAGCGGAAACAACTCGCCTCCCGGGAGGTGGAACTTGCGTCCTGGGAGCTTGAAATCGCGCGCCTGGATCTCGTAGCGGAGGTAAGTCAGAGATTTCTAGAAGTACAAGCGGCACAGGAGCGTCTGATCCTCGCCGAAGAGGTGGTTCAATTGTACGCAGCCACCTTGACCGCGGTAAGTGAACGGGTCGCGGCGGGCAAGGCGGCCCCTCCGGAAAAGACACGGGCACAGATCAGCCTGGCGAGTGTGCGGATTCAGCTGGAACGGACACGCCGGGATCTGGCGACCGCACGCCACTATCTCGCCTCCACCTGGGGGAATCCGGCGCCGAACTTCACCACGGTGACAGGTGATTTTTACGCGGTGACTCCACCCGCTGACGCCGACTTGGCCATACTGGTGGCGCAGAGTCCCGACCTCGGGCAGCAGGCGCGGATATTGGAAATCCACCAAGCCGCTGTAAACCTGGAACGCGCCCACCGGATTCCGGAATTGACCCTATCCGGCGGCACCCGCCGGTTCAGTGAATCCGGAGAAACGGCCTATGTAATGGGCGTTTCGGTTCCCCTGCCACTCTTCGACCGAAATCAGGGCACGGTCCGTGCGGCCCAGAGCAAACGGGCGGCCGCCGTTTCGAGACAGTGGGCGACCGAAGCGAACGTGCGCGCGTCACTGGTTAGCTCACAGAATATGCTTTCAGCGTCATATTTCGCTGTTCAGGAACTGAAACAGACCATTCTTCCGGGTGCCGAGCAGACATACGACGCAGTGCTCGAGGGGTATCGCCATGGCAAGTATTCCTATCTCTCGGTCCTGGACGCACAAGGCACCCTGTTCGAGGCTCGCAGTGAATACATCGACGCCTTCGAGGACTATCACACGACCCGGGTGGAACTGGAACGTCTCATCGGAGCCGGCAGCCAGGCATCGACCGGTGGTTAGCCAGGATCAACTCTGATATTTCGGGTTGGAATCGATGAGCGAGATCACGCAATAGCAGAAGGAGACCCAGATGCCGAGGCACGTATTTCTTCGGATCGCCATGGGCGCAGCACTTCTGGTGCTGGCCATGCCAGCCCTGCAGTGGGCCACATCGGTCACCGCCCTAGGCTCTCCGGCTGGGGAGCATGCCCACGAACACACGACTGCGGGCGACCGGCCCACGGTTCAAGCTACGGTCTGGACCGACGAATTCGAGGTGTTCGTCGAACACCCCGTGGCGGTCGCCGGAGAACCGGTGACGTTTGTCGTGCATGTCACCGACCAACAGGCGTTTCGCCCCCGCAGCGAAGGATCGGTTCTGTTTAACCTGTACTGTGAAGGTGTTGTACTGGCCACGCACGAGGAATCCGAACCCGCGCGTCCAGGAATCTACACCCCGGAGTTGACCTTCACCTCACCGGGTGAGTGGACCGTGACCTTGGTTGTCCCGGTGGCTGAGGAGGATTACGAGGTCACGCTGCCTCCCATCAAGGTGTCCACAACGCTGGATGAGGCAGCGCACGTCACGACGGCGCCAGACCTGGAAGGTGTGCAGTTCCTCAAGGAACAACAGTGGCGCGTGCCCGTCGGGAGCCAGCCCGTCGCGCCACGACAAATGCGCAGTAGCGAGGTTCTGGCCGTACCCGAAACTGCAGTGCTCCACGAGGATGGCACCACCGCAGTTTTTGTCCAGGTGGCGGGTGAGGTTTTCCAGCGACACCAGGTGGAACTCGGCGTCAGAGCGGGTGGCTGGGTCGAAGTGAAGTTCGGCTTGGCCGAGGGTGACCAGGTGGTTACCCACGGCGCCGGTGTCATCCTTCAGGCACTGCATGCCCAGATGGATGAAGGGGCCTTGGCAGTCGCAGAAGACTCTCATGACCACGAGGCGGAAACCGGCGGCCACGGGGCGCAAGATCACGGTCCCGATGTCATCTGCTTCAAGGATGGTGAAGAGGACAAGTACGGAATCACACTCGGCGCCGCCCATCGCGGGAGCATCAGTGAGACCCTGACCTTGACGGGCGAGATCCAGCTCAATCAAGACCGACTGGCGCAGGTGGTTCCGCGTATGCCAGGCATAGTGCGCGAGATCCGGAAAAAGCTCGGAGACAACGTCGAGGCAGGGGAGATTCTGGCCGTCATTGAGAGTCGGGCTCTGGCTGACGCCAAGGCCGATTATCTCGCCGCCTGGGATCGGCAGGACCTAGCAGAGGCGGTTTTCACTCGTGAGGAGCAGCTGTGGCAGCAGGAGATCTCCTCGGA
Source organism: bacterium (assembly GCA_043823125.1). Classification (GTDB taxonomy): domain Bacteria; phylum Krumholzibacteriota; class Krumholzibacteriia; order LZORAL124-64-63; family LZORAL124-64-63; genus JBDRBC01. The sequence continues at coordinate 3,577 of JBDRBC010000163.1, forward strand.
ACAGGAATACCTCGATGCCCGGCAGACCCTGGCGGAAACCAACGTCATGTTGCAGGCGGCCCAGCAGAAGCTGCTCGCCATGGGCCTCAGCAAGGATTACTTGCGGCAACTGGCCACCGCGCCCGATGGTGAACTGACCCGTCTGGAGGTGACGGCTCCATTTGTCGGGGTCATCATCGAGAAGACAATCACGCTAGGAGAGCGGGTCTGTGACGAGGAACCGGTGTATATCGTCGCCGATCTGAGCAGCGTCTGGCTCGATCTCTACGTTCACGAGCGTCATCTCACCGAGCTCCAGCCGGGACAGACCATCACGTTGTCCACCAGGGAGGGTGTACCGGAAATCCAGGGGACCATCGAATATATCCATCCGATCGTCTCGGAGGATACGCGCACCATCCTGGCCAGGGCGGAATTGCCTAATCCCGGCGGGAAACTGAGACCGGGCACCTTCGTCACGGCACGGGTGGCTACGGATGAGATGGATTCAGGTGTTGTGGTCCATCGCGACGCTGTCCAGTACCTCGGTGATGAGCCGGTAATTTTTATCTTTGCCGCAGGTGAATACATCATGCGCCACGTAACGCTGGGCAAGTACGACGATCAGTGGGTGGAGGTAGTGGACGGGATCTTGGCCGGTGAGAACGTGGTGGTGCAGGGAGGTTTCCGCCTGAAGGCGGAAATCGAAAAACGCGGCGCTGGTGATATGGGCCATGGGCATGCGCACTAAACGGGGTATCCCCAACGCATTGCTGGCGTTGAAGGGACCGATCAGCGAGCGGCGGACGACTCCGCGCGTTCGACGGGGAGAGAGTAAATCATGATCGAAGCCATCATTCGCCTCGCGCTCAAGTATCGACTACTGGTCATCCTGCTCTTCGTGGGTGTCTGTGTGGGCGGTGTTTTGGCGCTCACGCGAATTCCCATCGACGCGTTCCCCGACATCAGTCCGAATCTCGTGCAGGTCTTCGCCGAGATCGAGGGCGCCGCCGCCGAAGAGGTCGAGCAGCTCGTTTCGCGGCCGGTGGAAGTAGCCATGATGGGCATTCCGGGAGTGAAGAAGATTCGCACCCTCTCGTCGCCAGGGCTCGCCACGGTGAATGTCTACTTCAACGACGATGTCGATATCTATCTCGCCCATCAGCTGGTGTCAGAACGGATAACGCACGCGGCGGAGGACATTCCAGAAGGATTGGACATGCCGCATGGGCTGGAGAAGGGCCCCATCGTGAGCGGCATGGGGAAGATTCTCTCCTACTACTTGGTGGGCGAGGATCTGGACCTCACCGAACTTCGGCAGCTGCAGGACTGGGTTGTCAAGCGCAGCATTCAGTCGGTGCCTGGTGTGGGCGATGTGATCAGCCAGGGCGGGCACGTCCGCCAGTTTCAGGTACGGGCGTCGCCAGTGCTACTGCTTAAGTACGACCTCACCCTCGGCGACCTGGCGGAGGCGATCCGCAGGGGCAACAGCAACGTCGGAGCGGGAATCGTCGCGCGCGGTTCCGAGG
>JBDRBC010000164.1:0-6059 GCA_043823125.1 bacterium
GTCGACGATGAGGATGCGGGTCCGAAATTCGTCGGCTGGTCCGGTCATGAAACCACTCTCCAGTGCCTGAGGCTCTTCCATCACCCTACTTCATGGTCGCACCTGCCGGAACGACATTTACAAATCTTTACATTTCACTGCTTCCGTCCTCAAAGAAGCTTCACATGGGGTGCCTACACTTTCTGTCAGACAGGGGGCGGCAACCCTGACGGTGCAGGACGAAGGAGAGAGCCATGTCGAGACAGAGACCGTGGCTGGTGGTCAGTACGCTCGGAGTTGTCCTGGTGGGGATACTGGCAGCTCTGCCTGCCCCGTCGCAGTCCGCACGCGGCGGGTCGTCACCGACCGGTTGCCTTGCCGCCCCGAACGGTGGGCCACACGGTCCACCACCCGGTCGTGTCGGCCCGCCGCCGTTGACCGCGGAGATGCTCATGACGGACGCGAAACTCATCGCCCTGCTGGAGTTGAGCGAGGAGCAGCTCGACAGCCTACGCGATCTGGCCACCGTTTTTCGGACCGAGATCCGCGAGGTGCACGAGGAGCTGAAACAGGCCCACGACGCTTTGGAGCAGGCCTTCAGTGCGAACCCGCTGCTGGAGGATGCCGTCTGGCGAGCGACGTCCCAGGTGTCGGAGTTACGCAGCGATCTGCTGGTGCGGGAAATCGATTACCGCTTGCAGACCTTGCAGCTGCTGACTGCGGAACAGCGGCAACAGCTTTCGCGACGGTCGCCGGCGCGCGGTCCAGACCGCCATGGAGATCGGTGAGCAATTCGGGTGCTGGTCCGGCCGCCGGGGCGCGGCCAGCATCTTTGTTCACCGGAACGTCAACAACAGGTAAATAAGGAGTGAGACATGGCTGCACGAATATTCTCACGGGCACCACACTTTGTGATTCTCGGTCTGACCCTCGCCGCGCTGTCGCCCGGCCTGGCCGGCGCCGCCCTGACGCCCGCGGACCATCCGCTCTTCGACGGCGACGCCGTGCACGAGATCCACCTGACCTTCGATCAGGCCGACTACTGGACGCAGCTGACCTACAACTTCGAGCACTACGACGATCCGCCCTACATCGAAGCCACGTTCGACTGGGATTCCACCCATCTGGAAACCATCGGCGTACGCTTCAAGGGCAACAGCAGCTACTGGGGCTACTACGGGCTCAAGAAATCGTTCAAGCTGGACATCGACGAGTTCGTGGCCGGTCAGGAGATCGGCGGCCTGGACAAGCTCACCCTGAACAACTGCTACCTGGATCCGAGCTACGTTCGCGAGAAGACAAACTACGAACTGTGCGAGGCGCTGGGCATGGCCACCTGCCGCACCAACTTCGTGGCCTTGTACATCAACGGCACCTACTGGGGCCTCTACCTGCTGGTCGAACAGCAGGACCAGGAATTCATCGAAAGCCGCTACGGCGCCGGCGAAGACGGCAACCTCTGGAAGGGCGAGCCCTACGGAACCCTGGAGTACCTGGGTCCGGTCGAGTCCTCCTACTACAACAACTACGAACTGAAGACCAACGAGACGGCCAACGACTGGTCCGATCTGGTGGATTTCATCGACCAGATCAATAACACCCCCGTGTCGGTTCTATCGGACAGCCTGCACAACCGGCTGGACGTGAACTCGGCGCTGGCGATGATGGCGGTCGACAACTACACCGTCAATCTGGACTGCTACGTCGGCCGCTGCGCCAACTACTACTTCTACCACCGCGACCTGGACGACCGCTTTGTCTTCACCAAGTGGGACCAGAACGAAGCGTGGGGCATCTTCAACATGTACAACCTGTCCACGACCCAGATGCAGCAACTGAGCCCGTACTGGACCAACCCGCAATCCGGCGAGGACCGGCCCCTGGCCGAACAGCTGTGGCAGGTCCCCGCCTACGACGACGTGTACCTGGGACACATGAAGAGGCTGATGGCCGGCGCCGCCGAGCCCACCACCCTGATCGCGCGCATGACGGAACTGCGCGACCTGATCCGCACCTGGGTCTACGCCGATCCCAACACCATGTTCACCGACGCTCAGTTCGAGGCCTGCATGACGTCCAACGTCTACGCTTCGGGCGGGCCGCCTCCGGGACGTCTGATTCCAGCACTGCAGACCTTCGTCACGGCGCGGTACAACTACCTCCAGAGCACGATCGGCTCCTGGACCCCCATCGAGGGTCTGGTGCTCAACGAGTTGATGGCCAGCAACTCGGCCACCGTCGCCGACGAGGCCGGTGACTTCGACGACTGGATCGAGATCACCAACACCAGCGGCGTGAGCATCAACCTGGGCGGTCTGGGGCTGACCGACCACTTCGAGGGAACGCCCGACTTCGTGTTCCCGACGATGACCCTGGCCCCGGGCGAGTACGTGATGGTGTGGGCCGACGAGGAGCCCGGTGAGGGCGACCTCCATGCTCCGTTCAAGCTCGACGCCGACGGCGAGGACGTCTTCCTCACCGACGGCGCGGTGATCATCGACCAGGTGACGTTCCCCGCACTCGGAGCCGACGTCAGCTGGGGTCGCTGGCCCGACGGCATCGGCGACTGGGCGATGCTATCGCTGGCCACGCCGGGAGCAGAGAACGAGAACCCCGAGGAACCCGAGGTCATCACTCTGTGGATCAACGAGTTCGTGGCCCTCAACGACGCCGGCATCGTGGACGAGGCCGGCGAGTTCGAGGACTGGGTCGAGATCTACAATCCCGGTCCCGACGCGGTCGAGATGGGCGGACTGTTCCTGACCGACGACCTGACGCAGACGACGCAGTGGGCATTCCCCGACACCGTACTGTCGGCCGGCGAGTTCCTGTTGGTCTGGTGCGACAACGACGAGTCGGACGGCCCCCTGCACGCGAATTTCAAGCTCGGTGGAGGCGGAGAGGATATCGGCTTGTTCGGTCGTCTCTCGGCGGGAAACGAAGTGATCGACAGTTATGTCTTCGGGGTTCAAACCAGCAACGTCAGCGAGGGGCGCCAGTACGACGGCGATCCGGTCTGGACCTTCTTCAGCACACCGACTCCTGGCGACTCCAACGGTGGCGGCACGCCGGTGCCAGAGGTGCTGGTGACCCGGCTGCAACTGCTGCCCAACGTTCCCGATCCGTTCAATCCCTCCACCGCCCTGTCGTTCACATTGCCCGTGGAGACCCGGGTGCGGCTGGAGATCTTCGACGTGCGCGGCTGGCGGGTAGTCCGTCTGCTGGATAGCGTGCTGCCGGCCGGTGTCCACACCGAGGACTGGAATGGCATGGATGGGACGGGTCGGGCCATGGGGTCGGGCGTCTACTTCGCGCGTCTCACCGGGAACGGCCAGACCGATATCGAACGGATGATGCTCGTGCGCTGATCGTCGTTCTCTCGTCGCTGACAGCAGCTGTCACGGTAGCGAGTGGAGCCCCGCCCCTGAAGGAGGTGTCGACATGACCGCGGTACCCGAACCCCATCGCTCGCGCAGGCTGATCGCGGGAGTGTGTCTCGTTCTGGGCCTGGTTCTTGTCGCCGCCCACTTCACGCCGCGGCAGCGCACGGTGGACGGCGCCTGCCTGCTCCTGCCCGCCCTGCGCTGGGAACTGAAGGAGCTGCAGCCCGGCTGTCTGGTCTCACGCGCTGACGACTTCGTTCACGGCCAGACGGTACACTACCGGCTCTACCAGTTCGACCGGCCGGCCTTTGTGGATCTCGAGATCGACGGCGAGAACGGACTCGGTCCCTCCGGGAACCTCCACTGCTTGGCCGGTCAACCGGTGGCCAGCATATCGTCAACCGCCCTGGAGATCGAGTTGGCCGAGCGGGCCACCGCGTTGTGTGAAGCGCAAGGCCAGCTCGCCACCCTGCGGAGCGGAGCCAAGCCGGAGGAGCTGGCGTGCGCTGAGGTGGCACTGCGCCTGGCCAGCAGTCGGCTGGAGGCGCACCGCTCGATCTTCGAGCGTCACCGGACCTTGTACGACCAGGACATTCTGAGCGGCGAGGAGTGGGAAGCGGTCCGATCCGCGCACGAGGAGCTGCAGCTGGCCGTGCGTCTGGCCGAGGCCGAGCTGGCGGTGCTGCGGAGCGATGCCGCCCCGGAGGCCATCGCGGCGGCCGAGAGTACCCTGGTGGCCTTGCATCATGAGCACGATGCCTTGAGCCGGATGTGCGCCGGGCAGGTCATTCACACCCCCATCGCGGGCCGACTGCTGCCGGGCGGAGAGAACGGCACCGTTTTGTCGGTCACGGCCACCGACACCATCGTGGTGCAGATTCTCGTCCCCCAGCGTCACGGCAACTTGCCCCGTCCCGGGCAGCGACTGCGCGCGTATCTGCCCGGACTGGCGGCGGGATCGGTCCTGGGCGAGGTGGTGCGGGTCGATCCGGAAGTGGTGGTCACCGACGCCGGCCCGTTCCTGACCGTGTACGGTGTGGTGCGAAACAACGGCTTCCGGATGTCGGCGGGCATGCAAGGACGGGCGCGTCTCTATTGCGGTGAGTCCAGCTGGCTGCGGCAAGCCTGGGACGATCTCTCGGTCACGATGCGGCAGGAGATGTGGCCGTTATGAGTGGCGCCATGCGGTACGAGTTGAAATATCGCCTGCCGATTCGGGTCATCGCCGAGATTCGCGATCAGATCGTGCCCCACGTGCGGTTCGACCCTCACTGCGCCTGCCGGGCGGGGCATCACTACACGGTCCGCAGCATCTACTTCGACAGCGACGACCTCTGTTTCTATCACGAGAAACACGACGGTGTCCGGGTGCGGCGGAAGCTGCGGGTCCGGACCTACGGTGAATTCGCCGCCGATTCCGTCGCCTTCATCGAGATCAAGCGCAAGTTCGGCCGCCGTGGTTGCAAGGAGCGGCTCTGCTTGCCGCTGGATCTGGTGGCCACGGCGCTGAACGGCGGCGCCCGGCGCGACGATCTGGTTCAGCGCCGACGGGACCGGATCGTACTGGCCAAGGTCGGCCATCTGGTGGCGTTGAAAAAGCTGCGCCCGGTGGTTCTGGTGACCTACGAACGCGAGGCCCACATCGGTCGACGCGACGAACGGCTGCGGGTGACCTTCGACCGGAACATCCGCAGCCTCATCGATCCCACGTTGGAGCAGATCCACCGCGAGCGAGAACTCCAACAGTTCGAGGATCGCAACTTCGTGCTCGAGCTGAAATATGATGACCGTATGCCGGGCTGGATGGCGCGGCTCATCCGGCAGCTGAATCTCGTGGCCAACCCGTATTCGAAGTACTGCCACGGCATCGATGCCTGGTCGGAGCGGAACGGGAAACCACACCCTGTACCTGAGCAGACCGAAAAGATCGCGGTCGCGCCCCGCCCCGCACGCTGTCCCGATCATCGATTACCGGAGAAAAGTCGAGTGTCCCATGGATGAGATCCTGCAGACCATCGCCCGTCAACCCGAACCGTGGACCAGCGGGCAGATCGTGATGAACTGTACCGTCGCTTTTCTGCTCGGCCTGTTCGTGGCCTGGATCTACCGGGAAACCCACCGCCGCCAGACCGTCGGTTTCTCCTTCGTCAACACCCTGGTCCTGCTTGCCATGTTGATGACCCTGGTGATGATGGTCATCGGCAGCAACATCGCCCGCGCCTTCGGTCTGGCCGGCGCCATGTCCATCATCCGGTTCCGCACGGTGGTCAAGGACACGCGCGATACCGCCTTCGTGTTCTACTCCCTGGGCGCCGGAATGGCCGCCGGCACCGGCAACCTGAGAATCGCCGTCATCGGCACCCTGCTCATCGGGCTGTTCATCGGGATTCTGCACTGGACCCGCCACGGCGCCCTCGGCCGCAACGAGTTCGTCGTCAGCTTCTCCCTGCTCCCCGACGACGCTCCCGAAGGCGACGAAATCTACCGTCCGATCCTGGAGCGATTTTGCCGCTCGTACCAGCTCGTCCAGGTCAAATCCGAACGGATGGGGGAGACCATCCGGCTCATCTACCAGCTGACCCTGCGTGATCCCGGCGCCACCCGGGCCCTGGTCAACGAACTCTCGGGCCTCGAAGGCCTGTTCAAGGTGTCGCTCAATGTCGGGGAGAGTGTGGAGACCTGATCCGGTCGTGAAAG
>JBDRBC010000165.1:0-3761 GCA_043823125.1 bacterium
GGATCCGTTGCCGCCTCCGCTAAAAACTCCACATGCCGCGGATCGGCATCTTCCGCCTGGAGAATATGCAGTGAGTATTGAAACGGGATCTGCTGAAACGGACGCGTGCCATCAAACAGCGGCACCGTGGGATTCATGGTCTCGAAGTCGAAGCAGTACAGTGGATACTCCAGGCCGTCCAGCCAGGCCCGGATCGGCTCCTGTTCCACATGCGTCTGGCCGGATGCGACGACCTGTTGCTGTACGAGCTGGGCCGCGCTCAGCTCCGTGGGGGGGACGTCGGTCAGGGCGGTCACTCCCTGTCCGATCAGCTCGAAGGTCTTGCGCTTGCGCGCCCGGTAGAGCTGCGTGACTGGGAACTCCGGCAGGAACGCCGAGCACTGATCCCAGAGATCGCAGTCGTACGGATCGCTGCAGTGCGTTCCGATGGCGACGTCGGGCTGCTCGCCGCCGATGACCGTCTGGAACCGCGCCACCGTCGCCGCCACCTCGTGCTGCAGCGCCCTGGCCGCGGCCGTGATGTCCTCGCTGCGGAACAGTCCGTCCGGGTCGATCTCGCCCTCACGCACGTACGAGGTGTCGATGTGCGTCAGGTAGAGCCGGTTCAGCTTCAGCCCCGCGGTTTCGATGACTTGGGTCTGGAACGCCACGTCCGCCACGTTCACCGGCTTCACCTGGGTGCTGCTCTTGACCTCGTACAGGTCCCAGGCGTCGTCGTCGGCCGGCACCAGGAGGTCGGCGCGGCAGTAGCAGCCGGCTTCCTGGAAGCTCGCCTCGAAGATGGGCTGGCGTTGCGGCAGCAGGGCCCTGGTGCCGGCGACGGTTTCCGCGAGGTCCCGGCTCCACGGCACCTCGATTCCGTCGGGATGGAGTTGCTTGGCCAGGTCGCCCGCCAGGTGCCCCGTGTCGAAGATCGCCTGCGTGGCGGCGTCGACCGGGGGGAAGGCGCCGGGATCGTTGTAATGGAACCAGAGCATCTTGGAGCATTGCAGGCCGTTGAGGTATTTCGACTTGGAGATGGTGGTTTTCATAGTATCGAGCTCCCGCGAGAAAAAACCCTACAACCAATCTGTCATATCAACCCGGATGATCTCCACCGTGCCGCTGTCGTGGCAAGACAGGGCGACGTAGAGAATATTGTTATCACCGACGAAAATCCCATGCTTGGGTCCCTGGCCGGATGCGGGCATGGTGAAGGTCTTACTCTTGATATGCATACTCGATGTGTTGAGCTGCGACAGGGTGTACGTGTTGTCCGTCGCACTGGTGCTGACGACGAGGACTGTTCCGTCCGACAGTTTCACGGCGTCGATTCCGTGTGGGCCCGCGCCGACACTCACGGTCCCGACGAAGTTGATCGAGTTGAAGCCACCCCACTGGAATGTCGTCAGTGAATTCGACCCGTGGTTGCTGATGGCATAGACCCAATCCGCCCCTCGTATCTGCCTGGGATCGTTTTGTGCCTGGCCGACCACGACGGCATTCACCTCGATATCCTGGCGCTCGTGGAACCAGATCTGTCCATTACTCGTGAGCACCAGAGCGGATCGTCTCACCGGTTGCACGAAACAGCTCACCATCGGGTCGACCAGATCGGGGAAGAGGTGCGCCCACAGTGTGCCGCTACCGCCGGGTTGCCCCATGTACAATCCCCACTCCGCATCGTACTCCGAGAAGTGGGCGGCGCCGCCCCTGGCGGTGCTGAATCCGGGGGAATACGCGTTGTCTCCGTAAGCGACTGCATCGTAGAGGTGCGTGTTGTAGCCCATGAGCAGCATCCCGAAATCGTCCACATCCGGATTCCAGTAGGTGGTCCAGTTGAACTCCGGGCCGTACATGAACAGGCAGTATTCCATGAGGACACCGGAACCGGTCGATATCGGAAGCACGCCATGAGCGCCGGTCACCGCAATGCTGTTGACCAGCTCGGTCGAGACGATGAGCCGGTCCTGGTTCTTCACGAGACGGTGATATTGCACCCCCGTGGAGCCGGTAACAAAGAGCCACGGATCGGTGGGGGTGCCGAGCGGCGCCGGATCATCGTCCGACTCGTAGGCGACATTCAATCCTTCGAGGCCTGTCATGCCCGTCGTGATGGTCAATACCGGTTCAACGGGATCCGGCAAGACGACCATTACCTCACGGGGAGCCGTGAAGATGGTCAGGTCGATCCGTCCCAGGTCCGGGTCATCAGGCAGGGGGAGATGCCATGCCGAGGGGTCGACAATGACGAATTCGACCTTTAAACCGGCATCGTAGGTGAGCAAGCCCTCTACCTTCGGGGTCAGGTCGATATCGTAGCGATACCGGCACCGGTTCTCCGGGAGATCCTCGATTTCCCCCAGGTCCCAGGGATCACCGGTCTCGAAACCGGTCTCCCAGCCGAGAGAATATCGAGACGGGCCATGAAACGCGTCGCGGATTCCCGCCACTTTTCTGATGGGCAAGTCGATCTTGTATTCGAACGGAATCGGACTGTCCTTGATCAGAGGAGAGGGTGCATCGTCGCCGGGACCGAACACGGCACCGAAAAACTTCCCGAATTCATCATCCCCGTCTTTCACTCCACCAGCGCTGGAGTTGCCGATGGCAAACTGGGACCATCCCGTGGACTCGAAGGTGATCTTGAAGTTCTGTTCCGTGGCAGGGTCGAAATCGTACTCGATCTGCTGATCCGGAACCAGATTCCCGGCGGCGGTCTCGCAGATGCCGATCAGGATATCGTACCGGTCCGGATCGTCCACTTTGCTGGTGCCCGGAGGCCTCGCCGGCACGAGCAGGCTGAAACTGATCTCGGCAGGGGCGGTCAGATTCAGATCCGCCGGTTCCAGCTCCAGGACGGCCCGAGCCGCATAGTCCCCGAATGCCGGGTGGATGTCCGCGAGGTCGATCTCCGTGATGCTCAGGTCGGTCTCGGCGCCGAGCGCACCCGGGGGAATGGTGATGCTGAGGCGCCCATCGTCCGAGGTCAACGTGCCGCCGGCGGCGCCCAGCGTGCCGTCGAGTTCCGCGGGCTTGTATGGCTGCGGGGTCACGGGATCGTCACTCGTCGAGCAGCCGAAGATGAGGATGGAGAGACAGATGAAAAACAGACGGAGTACGGAGGATCTGAGCATGAAGCAACCTCCAGTTGAGATAATCCGGATGAGGACTGGAGGATGGAATTCCGGTTTCAGCTTGTTCCCCTGATCTCCCGTCCGGGGACTGGACTCTAGCACTGGCGGAAGGCTTGTGTCAATTGAGCGGCCTGGCGGTTGTGGCCAATTGTAGTTACTGCGTCTCGACGATATTCACTGGCATCTGATTGGACACTTCTCCAACCCGTACCCAGCGCCCATCCCGTTTCTCGTACAGCTCGACCCAGGCCCAGGTCGATTCGAACGGTTCAGACCCGCCGTCATCCGCGATGTGCTCACCACTGATTCGCACCTGCGCGATCAACCACCCCATGTCGCCATATTCCGATACACGGATGACGGGGTCGATAAGATCGCGGTACTCCGTGAATTCAGCCCGCTCGAGATAGCTGGAGAACTGCTCCGCCCGCTCCTGCCGGGAGGGGAAGAGCACCTCACCCCGACTCACCACCACGATGCCCTCCGCCTCGTTGCCGAGCACCGCCTCGGCGTCGCCATCGAGGTGCGCTTCGAGCAACGCCTCGTGAATTGTCTGGATTCCTTCGACATCACTGAACGATGTGTCTTGCGCGATTGCTGCAGCCGCCGACAACCCCGCCGCCATGTACCAGATGAAACAGGTCG
>JBDRBC010000166.1:0-7331 GCA_043823125.1 bacterium
CCCGACCGACGCCGGGAATCCGCTGCAACGGGCCGACGATCTTCTGATCGAGCAGATCCCAGCTCTCGGACAGATCGCGTCCGTGGGCCGAGATCCGACCCTGGATGATGGGAATATCCGCGGTATTGAAGGTCAGCAACATGATCTGGCGCACATCCGCAGGCAGGTCTCCCCGGATCTGGTCGATCTTCTCCTTGACCTCCACCCGCATCAGGTTGACTTCGCGGCCCCAGTCGAACTCGACGCCGATCCAGGCCTGGTCGGCATCGCTGTAACTGAATACCTCTTTCACGCCCCCCAGCGTGGTCAAGATCTCCTCGATGGGGCGAACGATCTCGCGTTCCACCTGACTCGGCACCCCGTTGTTGTACGGCACCAGGACCCCGATGAACGGCGCGTCCACATTGGGGAGAAAAGCCAGCGGCAAGCGGAAGATGGCAACCGCGCCCAGCAGCAGGATGGAGGCGACAGCCATGGCCAGGGTCACCGGCCGACGCAGTGAAAATCTGGTCAACCACATATCAGTTCCCCTCGCCCGCGGGATGTGGGACTGCCGGTTCCCCGAGTCTTGCTGGCGCCGATTCAGCCGCGTTTTCCCGCTTCGCAGCCAGATACCCGCCCGGCGTCAGCAAGGTGTAGGCCACCGGGATCACGATGAGGGTGAGCAGGGTCGCCAGCAACAGACCCGAGATCACCGTGATGGCCAGCGGCGCCCGCAACTCGGCGCCCCCCCCCAGTCCGAGCGCCATGGGCAACAGTCCGAGCACGGTGGTGGTGGTGGTCATCAGGATCGGCCGGAACCGTTCCCGTCCGGCTTGTCGCACCGCCGCGCCAAGCGACAGCTTGCGCCGGAGCTGGTTCATGCGGTCCACCAGGACGATGCCGTTGTTGACCACGATGCCGGCCAACATGATGGCGCCGATGACCGCGATGACACTGATCACATTGCCCGTGAGCTTGAGACCGAAGATCGCCCCCATCATGGCGAGCGGAACCGTGAACATGATGATGAACGGATACAGGAACGATTCGAATTGCGCCGCCATCACCAGGTAGACCAGAAAAACCGCGAGCAGGATGGCGAACCGCAACGAGCGGAAGGAGGACTGCATCTCGGTATTCTGCCCGCCCATTTCGATACTGGTGTTTGCTGGCAGGGAAAGGGTGGCCAGCCGTTGCTGAATCTCGGCGGTCACGGAACCGAGATCGCGCCCGGCCAGGTTGGCGGTGACCGGCGCCACCCTTCGCCGACCGAGCCGGTGGATCTCCGAGGGACCGCGCGCCGTCTCCAGGGAGGCCACCGCGGACAGCGGAATGGACACGCCGTCGATGTCGGCGACGATCAGTTCCTGCATGGCGGCCAGGGTGCTGCGTTGATCCACCAGGTTCTGGACCCGGATGTCGATATGTCGTTCACGATCACGTAGCCGGCTGGCCACGGTACCCCGCACCTTGCCGCGGACGGTTTCCGCCACCGATCCCAGGCTGAGGCCGTACCGGTTCAACTTGTCGCGATCGAAATTCACCCGCACTTCCGGGGACCCGGGCACCATGCCCAGACGGATATCGCGAAGCCCTTCCACCTGGGCGAGTTCCGCCGCCACCAGATCGGCAGTGGCCTGCAGGGTCGCCAGGTCGTAGCTGTAGATATCGATCTCCACCGGCGTGTTGAAGGTGAACAGGGAAGGTCGCCGCAACTTCATGCCGATTTCCGGATGTTGCACCAGCCTGCGCCGGACAGCCTCCAGAACCTCCTGCTCGGTTTCACTGGAGGCGCTGGCCAGCTGGACGTGGATTTCCCCCCGATTCTCCTTGCGGCGTTGCGCCGAGATTTCGCCTTCCCGACTGACCCCGATATCCGCCGCCAGCAGGGTGATCCCTGGGATGTCCTTCAACTCCCGCTCCAGCTCGGCGATGGCGCTCTCGGTCCGACTCAACGGCGTCCCCTCGGCCAGCTCCAGCATGAGGGTGAATTCTCCCTGAGCCAGCGGCGGGATCAATTCGGTGCCGAGGGTGCGAAAGCAGAAGACCGCCGCCAGGACTAGAAGAACCACACTGCCGAGAACCGGGGCGCGTCGCCTGAGTGCGGAATCCAGCGTGCGTTCATAACGCGATTCGAGGTGTGGGAACAAAACGGAGAACGACTTGGTGAAGGGTGACATAAGAGTGACGAACACCTTGTAGAGGATCTTGCCGGCCAGGCGGAAAAATGTCGCCACGAATACCGGCACGGCGATGAATAGGAACGGTCCTATGCCGCGGAAGAACCGCGGGCCCCGCCCGGATCCGATGTGGTTTTTCCAGGCGCCGAATCCGTCGTGTTGCGGTGGGTCGCCACCGACATCGTTTTCGTCCTGGACACCGTCCAGACCGGGAGATTTGCGAGTTCGCCGGCCGAAGGCCACTGCCATGGGCGTGAAGGTCAATGCCACCAGCAGTGAAATGAAGAGGGCGAAGGTGACCGTCAACGCCTGGTCGCGGAAAATCTGTCCCGCCACTCCCACCACCACGAATACGATGGGCACGAACACCGCCACCGTAGTCAAGGTGGAGGCGATGACCGCATTGCCAACCTCACTGGCCCCCTGGACCGTCTGACCGATGGGGTCGTCACTGTCGCCGGCCTGTTCCCGCCGGCGGTGGATCGCTTCCAGGACCACGATGCTGTTGTCCACCAGCATGCCGACTCCGAGGGCCAACCCGCCCATGGACATGACGTTGAGGGAGACCCCGCGCGAGTACATGAGGATAAACGTGGCCACGATGGAGATGGGTATGGAGACACCGATGATCAGCGTGCTCCGGATATCGCGCAGGAACACGAACAGCACCAGAATGGCCAGCAAGCCGCCAATCAACGCGTTGTTGCGCACTTCCTGCACGGCCTTGTCGATAAAGATGGACTGGTCGAAGAGGATCTCGAGATTCGCCTCGGTCGGTAACCGATCTTCCACCAGGGTGAGATGTTCGCGGACCCGCCGCGCCAGATCGACGATATTGGCGTCGCCCTCCTTGTAGACGGCGATCTCCACACTCTCGCGACCGCCCACATGGGAGACCGTGGTGCGTTCCTTGTGCGTGCGAAAGACGGTGGCCACGTCCTCCAGTCGCACCGGCTGTTCCGCCACCACCGCGATGGTGACCTTTTCGATATCGGATAGATCTTCGAAGCGGCTCAAGGTGCGGACGATATACTCCGCGTTCCGGTCACGCAGCCGACCGCCCGAGGCGTTGATGTTCTCCTGGGCCAGCGCCTGGTTCACTTGTTCGATGGTCAGGCCGAGTCCCGCCAACCGCGCCTCGTCGACCTCGACATGGATCTCCTCCTCCAGACCACCAGCCACCTTGGCGGCGGCCACGCCCTGGAGCGACTCGATTTCTTTCTTCAGCACGTCCTCGGCCACGTTCCGCAGGTAGACCAGCGGCATGTCGCCCCAGAGTCCGATGCGCACCACGGGATCGAGGGCCGGATCGTACTTCAGCAGCACCGGCGGCCGCGTCTCCTCGGGCAACTCGATGAGATCGATCTTTTCGCGTACGTCGAGACCGGCATAATCCATGGCCGTGCCCCAGTCGAACTCGAGGGTGATCTGCGAAAGACCGGCCTGGCTGATGGAGTGTATCTTCCGGAGTCCCGGCACCACACCCACCGCCTCCTCCAGGGGACGGGTGACCAGGTTCTCCACGTCCACGGGCGCCGTGTTGGGAAACTCGGTCTGGACTGTCAAGCTGGGGTACCGGATCTCGGGCAATAGCCGCATATCGAGCCGGCCCAGGGCCACGAGCCCGAATACCGTGGCAGCCAGAGTCGCCATCCAGATGGTCACGGGTCGATTGACGGCAAAACGGATCACCTTCACCTCGTTGCTCCTCGTGAGAGTCGGGTCGTGAATCGCGGCAAAAAACTAGTGACCTTGCGCTATTGTGGTTTCCGCTGCGGGAATTGCCGGCGACAGTTCGTCCGCGTCGGCCAGACCGACTGCCTCGGCATTCAGGACTTCGATCCGGCTGCCGTTGCGTAATCCGCCCTGGCCGATGGTGATCACCAGCGACTCTTCGACGAGTCCATCCAGGATCTCGATGTGGCTCTCGTCGTATAGACCGGTGCGGATCTCCGCTTTCCGGACCGAGTCGGCCTCGGCCACAAACACGCTGCGGAGGCCGCCTTCTTCCACGAGGGCCAGCTTGGGAATGGCCAGCGCTTCGTTGTGATAATCAGTGGTGATGCGCACCTTGACGAACCCGCCCACCAGCGCTTCCTGTTGCCCGCCGGCCAGCAACATGGTCAACCGCATGGTGCTGGTGATCGGATCGACCACCGGGGCGACTCGCTCCACCGTCGCTTCCAACGGGGCGTCACTGGCCTCCGGGTAGACCAGCACGCGCTGGCCCGCCGTGACCTTGCGAGCGATGGCTTCGGGTAGATAAACCCGGACCCGGAGCGGTTCGAAATCGGCGAGGGTCAAGAGTGGAATTGCGGCGTAAACTTGCTGTCCGAGCACGATCTTACGATCGGTCACTTGACCGTTGAACGGTGCCCTGATGATGGTCTCCTCCAGGACGATCCGCGCCAGATCCCGGTTGGCCTCGGCCAGTTCGAAAGCGGACTGGACATCCTCGAAAGCTTGACTGCTGATGAGACCTTCAGTCCGCATGGCCTGATTGCGATCATGGAGTCGTTGCTGTTCGGCGAGCCGCAACTCGGCTTGCCGGAGCCCGATCCGCTCGCGGCCATTTTCCAGTTCGGCCAGGATGTCGCCCTGCCGCACCCAATCGCCTTCCTCGACGTTGAGTACCTGGACCCGACCGGTGACCTTGGCGGTCAGATCCACCAGTCGATCGGCCTCGATGACGGATGCCGCGCGATAGAAGGCGGCGATGGCTCGACGCTCCACCCGGGCGACCTCCACCGGCACCGGGATCTCCCCCGGATCTTCCGGATCTTCCCCGCTCTTGACCGAGTCGCTACTGGCGACCACCGTACTGTCGGCGTCATCGGCCTGGGCGTTGAAGGCATTGAACGGCAACTTGCCGGTCAAGGTTAAACCGACAGCGACCACGACCACGAGGCCCAGCAGGGACAGGATCAGGGCGCGAATTCGGCTTCTTTTCTGCTTTGGCATTGCATGCTCCCTCGCGATAACGTGGGGGTGTCGAAAGGCACAACGCCCTTACAGACGCATCAACTGCGTGAAGGTTGCATGGCAATATTCGCGCCTGGTTTCCTTCCCCCCATGGGTTCTCCCCCCCGTCGAGGCGCTGTACTTTGCCCTGTGAATATCTGGAATTGCCGGCCGTCTGGAATTACTCTTGTACCCACGGGGAACGCAGCACCGCCCCCGTTCACATGCTGTCTGGCCTGGACCTAGCGGTCGGCCGTGAGAGGTGGATGGAAATGAAGAAGCTCGTCGAATGCGTGCCCAATATCAGCGAGGGTCGTGATCCGGCCATCATCGAAGCCGTCACCGATGTGATCAAAGAGGTCGCTGAGGTCAGGTTGCTCGACGTGGATCCCGGCGCCGACACCAATCGCACTGTCATCACCTTCATCGGCAGTCCGGCCGGGGTGTCGGAGGCCGCCTTCCGCGTCGTGGCCAAGGCCGCCCAGGTCATCGACATGTCGAAACACAGCGGGGCTCACCCGCGACACGGCGCCACCGATGTCTGTCCGTTCGTGCCGGTCAGCGGAGTCACCATGGCAGACTGCGTGGTCATCGCTCGGGAGGTGGCGGAGCGCATCGGCCGCGAGCTCGCCATCCCGGTATACTGCTACGAAGAGGCCGCGCTGCGGCCCGAACGACAGAACCTGGCTCACGTTCGCCAGGGCGAGTATGAAGCGCTGGCCGACAAGCTCGGAAAACCGGAATGGAAGCCTGATTTCGGCCCTGACCAGTGGAACGAACAGGTGGCACGGACCGGGGTCACCAACGTCGGCGCCCGACAGTTCCTGGTGGCCTATAACGTGAACCTCAACACCCGGCAGAAAAAGATCGCCACCGACATCGCTCTGGATGTGAAGGAAGCCGGTCGGGCCAAGCGGGATGCCCAGGGCAAGTTCGTGCGGGACGCGGATGGTCAGGTCATCAATGTGCCCGGCAAGTACAAGCTCGACGCCTGCAAGGCGGTGGGCTGGATCATCCCGGAATACGACCGGGCCCAGATCTCCATCAATCTGGTCAACACGGCCATCACCAAGCCGCACCAGGCCTTCGAAGCGTGCCGGGCCGGAGCGCGTGACCGTGGCGTGCGGGTCACCGGCAGCGAGCTGGTGGGTCTGATCCCGGAAGCCGATATGCTCGCTGCCGGCAAGCACTACCTGCGCCAGGCCAATCAGTCGACCGGCATTCCCAAGCGACAGATCATCGCCACCGCCATACAGAGCATGGGATTGGACGAGCTATCGCCGTTCGATCCGTTGGATAAGATCATCGAGTACCAGGCCGGTTTCGTCGATGGTCCATTGGTGAAGATGAGCAACCGCGAGTTCGTCGACGAGCTCTCCAGCGATTCCCCCGCCCCCGGTGGCGGCTCGGTGGCCGCTCTCTGCGCGGCCCAGGCTGCCGGTCTCTGCGCCATGGTCGCCAACCTGACCGTGGGCAAGCAGAAATACGGTTCGGTCCAGGACCGGGTGAAAGTAATCGCCGAGACCTGCCAGCAGGACAAGGATTTCTTTCTGGCGGCAATCGACGAGGATACCGATTCCTTCAACGCGGTGATGGACTGCTTCCGGCTACCGAAAACAAGTGGGGCGCAGCAACGGGAACGAGACCTGGCCATTGCCGCCGCCACCCGCGGGGCCACCCTGGTTCCGTTGGGGGTACTGGAACGGATCCCGCCCCTGCTGGGACTCGTCGCCGAGACCGCCCGGATCGGCAACGCGAACTCGCTTTCGGACGCGGGCGTGGCGGCCCTCGCCGCCATGGCCGGCGCCGAGGGCGCCTACTACAACGTCCTGATCAACCTGGCCTCCCTGGCCGAGCTGGATCAGAGCGCGGATCCGCAGTTCCCGGTCACGGCGCGGGAACGCGCCGTCACCGCCTTGGCGTTGTGCGAAGAATCGGCCGCCGCTGCTCGGGCGTCGGTGCGCGAAAAGTTGGAGTCGGCCCTGGACGTTTAATCGGTTCGCGGCGACGAATCACTCGCCAGAGAAAGCAGCCCCTGCTCACCAGCAGGGGCTGCTGTTCTTGCCATGGTCGACCGGAGCTAGATAGTCTGCTTGCCCTTGTCGCTCACCATCCACCCCTTGGCCATCCAGAGCGCCACCGGAGTGATCATGGCGATGAAGGCGTAGATCAGCCACATGAACTGCGTGTTCTGCGGTCCCACCGCCG
>JBDRBC010000167.1:0-8086 GCA_043823125.1 bacterium
GCTGCGGCAAACGTGGCCGGCCTTTCTCGGCCTGCTCGAACGCGACCCAAAACACTGTTTTGCGGGATTCTACATTTTCGCCCGGAAGCTCCTGACGGTCTGCCCACCGCGCGCGCTGCGTATGGTTCCCCATCAACAACGGGACGATATCATCCACGACATCATCCTGCACTGCTGCCAGGACGATTTCCGGGTGCTGCGACGGTATCAGGATCACGGCAAGCCGTTCGCCGCCTGGTTTTTGCTCGTGGCGCGGAACAAGATCGTGGACCAGCTTCGCACCGAACGGCTGGGGACACCGGTCTCGCTGGCCGAGGAGGACGAGGAGAGTCCCGGCATCATCTTGCAGGACAGCGCGCCCACCGCCGATTTGCAGACCGATCGTCGGAAGATCCTCGCCTTCGTCCAGGATGTGCTCCTGCAGATGTCCGACAAGTGTCGAATCCTCATCCAAGGGGCCGCCGAGGGGCGCAAGCCGCGGGAGATGACTCGACTGCTGGGCTGGCCTACCGACTGGAACAAAAAAGTGTCCGACGATCTACGCGAGTGCCGCCAGCGACTGCGCACGTTGCTGGATCGCTCGGGTATGGATATCGAGGAGCTGAAAGAACATTTCCGGGACGGGTGAGCCGCGAGTGCTCGGCGCCCGAACCGAAACAGGCTGAACCAGGATCAGCGAGGAGGTGGATCGATGAGCCCCGAGGATAACAACGGGAACCGGCACCTGGATGACCACATTCTCGACGCCGCCATCCGGGAGGCCATGAGACAACGAGGTGACGCCGCGGACCGGGCGCCTCTCGATCCGGATACCGTGCTGCGGTACCTGGCGGGCGAGGCCTCGGAACCGGAAAGCGCCCGGATCCAGCAGATGCTGGCCACATCGCCGGCCAGGCGACAGGAATTGCTCGAGATGGCCGTGGACCTCGAGCAGCTCGAATCCCCAGCAGTGGCGGCTGCCGTGACAGCCGAACCGGAAACCGAAGCGCCGCCCTATGCTGAATTCATCGCCGAACAGACCGAGGCCGACGATGTCCGGAGTCGCCCCCGCCGGGCGCACGTCGAAGATCGGCCGTCGCTCTGGGAATCCATCCGCGCCTTTTTCGAGTTCCGCCGCCCCATGTACGCCATGGCCGCCCTGTACGTCGTCACCCTGGCGATGCTGGCTTACCCGGCCTACCGCTATCTGACCATCGGTGATGCCGGCCCCGCCGGTCCCGGCGGCGAGATAGGGCTAGTGATGTCGCGGCAAAGCGTGAGCGTCCGCCCCGAAATGCGTCTACGCGGCGAGCCGCCACCGCCGCCCCTGGAAATATCCCTGGCCGAGGCGGGCGCCGTGTTCGAGCTGACCCTCCAGACCCCCCACCCGCTCAAGGACAACCAGCGCCTCCAGCTCGTGGTGGCGGATGCGGGACAAGTACTCTGGCAAAGCGATGATTTTCAGGATTTCGAGGACACTGCGCCCGGCAGCATACGCCTGCTGCTGAACGCCGAGCGACTGAGCCCGGGCAAGGTCACCGTGACGGCAACTCGCTTCGACCGGACCAGCGGCGCACAGATCCTGGCCGAGACCTACAACTTGCTGTTCCGCTGAGCCATCAGCGTACTGGCCGATTCCTCTCCGGTCAGTCGCCTGCCTCCACCCGTGGACGTCGTGAAGCGATTTCCCGCAGAACGTCGTTCAACAGGGTCACGAAGATCCGAAAGCTTTCATCAGCGGCGAGCTGTTCATTGACGAGCTGCACGAAGGCGCGTTCACGCAAGGCGTACAGGCGGCGGGAAGCTTCGTCGCAGATGGCATTCGACGAGGTCTCGGTCAGGTCGCTCTTGATGGCCAGCACCTCTTCATAATAGACATCGATGCGATCCTTCTTGCGCCGCCGTCGCCAGCGCGCCAGGGCCGTGATCGCGCCGTACAGTGCCAGCATGATGGTGAAGCCCAGACCGAACACCTCGGCGTACCGCTCGAAGAAACCGGGCCGATCCCGCTCGAGATACTGGCGACAGCCGTCGTGCAGAGTGAAGTTCAGTTGCTGGGGATCGAACTCCTCGGTCAGTCCATTCAGCACATGATCGCTCTGGGCCAGGAACGGTTTACCGGCCAGGATGCCACGCACCATGTCGTAGATGAGGCCGGCGTCAAGATCGGCCCGGCAGACCAGCACCGCGTCCACTGCCACGGTCAGAATCGGCTCGGACGGGGCCAGCCCGTAGGTGCTCTTGGGAATGATGAACGAGCGCGCCTGGGGATAGTGCAGGCAGAAGCCGTCGATGGTGGAGCCACGAAACGCCAGCTCGGGATCGTCCAGACTCCACAACTTCCCGCCGCCGCCGTTGACCATCTGCAAGGTGAGGGGATTGTTGAGGCCGGTGACTGCGCAGCTCACGTCGATGGAGTCGCACAGGAAGTTGTGGGCGAACGGCGGATAGACCGGCGTGTACTCGTCCGGTTCGATGCCGAGGCCGTGCAGCAGGTACTTGGTGAACCGCGCGGTGCCGCTGTCCTCGGGCCCCATGGCCACCCGCCGACCCACCACCAGCTCCTTTAAGTCACGCGGCGCGAGCGAATCCGGATAGATGATGTGCAGCACCTCGGGATAGATGGGCAAAACGGCCTTGATGTCCGGATGCGTGGGGGTGTCGTTCTGCAGCAGGGCCAGATCCACCTCGCCGTCGATCAGCCGCTGGCGATTGACCAACGAACCGAGGGCGGGGTCGGAGAGCACCTCCAGCTCGACGATGTCCTGTTCCGCCAGGTAGGCGGCGATCTCCGTGGAGACCCGGTAGTAGACGCCGCCGGGGTTGCCGCTACTCAGGATGAGCTTCTGGGTGGCGAGGGCGGGGGAGGTCAGGGCCATGGGGAGCAGGGCGATAACCAACATGATAAGCCGAGTGGGTCTTCTCGGCGGGAGATGAGTTCGAAACGGCCCACGCCAGAAATACCTGTCGCCCCTGCAATCACTAGGCTCACGCATGATTCCGCAACTTCAACTCCCGCGGATGCGGATTGAGATACACCTGGTTCCGGCTGAACTCGTTGCCCTCCTGCGCCAGGTAGTGCTTCACCAGGGTCAGTGGCACGATGAGCGGCACGATCTCCTGTCGATAGTCCTCGATGACCGACAAGAGCGCCTGCTTGTCCCGAACGGTCAGCGACTGCTTCAAGAACCCGAGTAGATGGTGGAGCACGTTGACATTTTTCTTCACCGTGGCGCGACGGTTCAGCGCCTGCATGAACAGCTCGCTGTACCGGTCGCGAAACTCACCCGGCAGATAATCCTTCACGTTGGCCACCAGTCGCCCGAGCTGGCGGTACAGTTCCGCACTGTGCGCCAGGAGCAGGTACTTGTGGGCGGCGTGGAACGCCACCACGCGACCGCGGCTCCAGCGGCCCCGGAACAGATCCTGGAGTCGATGATAGGCGAACACCCGGGTGATGAAATTCTCGCGGTTGCCGATGTCGTTGAGCCGCCCCTCTTCTTCCACCGGCAGTATCGGGAGCCGCTCCAGTAGCGCCGCCGCGAACAGGCCACGCCCCTTCCGCGCCGGCATGCCCTGCTCGCCGTACACCTTTACCCGCTCCAGGCCGCAGCTTGGCGAGCCTTTCTTCAGGATGTATCCGCTCAGATGCATGCCGGTGAGCTGGCGGGTGCGGCGCCTGGCGAATTCGTTCAGTCGTTCGGTCCAGTCCGCGCCCGTTTTTGTCCCGATCATGCGGGGCGACTCGGGGTCTCCCTGGAGCCGCACCGGCTCGCGCGGCACCGACATGCCCGCTTCCATCTCGGGGCAAACCGGCACGAACTCGAAGAACTGCGCCAGGATGTCCATGAGATAGTGGTCCTGCTTGTGCCCGCCGTCGTATCGCACCCGCTCACCCAGCAGGCAGCTACTGATGCCGACCCGGAGGGGCAGGCCATTTTCGGGGATGCGCCGCATGGTTCGACCTCTTCCATTGGTTGAATCCGACCGGGCTCGGTTCGGGATCCGGGACCACCATACAGGGTCCAGGCCGATCCTTTCAATCACTGAGCGCGGGCGCCGGATTTTGCTGATGGCGGATCGAGAAAAAACATTGAACCGACGATCGCAACACGGTATTCTGACTCGCAATTCAGAATTAATCCAGCAAGATGAGAGGGCCAGACGACATGATCAAAATCTCCGAGGCTGCCAATCTCGCCATTCATGCCCTGGCGTATCTCGGCTCTCTGCCGCCGGACACGTATACCTCGGCCACGATCATCGCCAAGAAGCTGAACTGTTCGTCCTCGCACCTGTCCAAGGTGCTCAACGGTCTGGCGCACCAGGGCATCCTGGCGTCCCGCCGTGGGGCGCGGGGCGGTTTCAGTCTGGCGGTGAGCAAGGAAGAGATCACCACCCTCGAGATCATCGAGGCCGTCGACGGTCCGTTGCCGACCTCAGGCTGCTTGCTGGGGCAGCCCATCTGTTCGCAGAATTCGTGTGTTTTCCGGGATCTGTTCGCGGATCTTCGCGAGCAGCTCGTCACCCGACTCGGGGAGGTGCGACTTGTCGACATTCCGATTCATTCGTGAGCGCAACACGGCCGTTGCGTGCGGTCTGTTCTGCGGTCTGATCGTGTTGCTGCAGGCCGGTTTCGTGTTGGCCGAACCCGACGTCACCGTCAACGGCCAGGTGCGGGCGCGGCACGAATTCGACGGCAAGAGTTTCCACCCCGATTACGTCACGCAGAATTTCATCGATTTGCGGACACGCCTCGGCGTGGGAGCGAAGCTCAACGACAACACCGATGTTTTCGTGCAGCTGCAGGACAGCCGTCGACTGGGCGGCATGGACCTGGAAGGCAAGGATCAATCGGGCACCTTGGACAACGGACAGCAGGTGGATGTCCACCAGGCCTACCTCAAGATCAATCAGCTCTGGCAGGAC
The DNA here is from genome assembly GCA_043823125.1 of bacterium. Classification (GTDB taxonomy): domain Bacteria; phylum Krumholzibacteriota; class Krumholzibacteriia; order LZORAL124-64-63; family LZORAL124-64-63; genus JBDRBC01. The sequence continues at coordinate 4,909 of JBDRBC010000167.1, forward strand.
GGCCTCGGTCTGCAGCTCGGTCGCTTCGAGGTGAATCTCGGCAACCAGCGGATCTTCGGCGCGGTGGGCTGGAACAACGTGGGCCGTTCCTGGGAAGGCGTGTCCCCGTTCTTCGATCGTGACGGTTTCGAGGCGCGCGGCTTCTGGCTCAAGCGCCGCGAGTTGAACGACCCCATGGCCAATCGAGACTTCGACATCTTCGGCCTGAACGCCAAGCTGAAGAACCTCGGCGCCGAATTGTTCGTGTTTCTGGAAAACGACGCCGACCAGATGGCCGACTCGGTGGACACCGAGGTGGACAAGCTCGGGCGCGTGAACGTGGGCACGTATGTCGGGCGCAAGTACGGCGATCTGGACATCGCCCTCAACGCAGTGTACCAGACCGGCAAGCAGCGGGCGACCACCGCCAAGGTGTTCGTCGAACAGGATATCGCCGCCTTCCTCTTCACCTTCGAGGCCGGCTACACTCTCAACCCGGATAGCAAGGCGCGCCTGGCGGCCGGGATCGATTACAGCTCCGGCGATGACCCCGACACCGAGGACCACGAGGCCTACGACAATCTCTACTACACAGCCCACAAGTTCCGTGGTTTCATGGACTACTTCCTCGCTTCACATCCAATGGGTCTGATCGACATGATTCTGCGCGGGCAGGTGGCGCCCGCGGCAGGCTGGCTGCTCAAGGCGGATCTGCATCTCTTTCAGGCCGCCCAGGAGTACGATGTTGGGGGAAACGCCACTTCCAAGGATGTCGGTACCGAGATCGATCTGACCGTCTCGACTTCACGAATCGAAGGGGCGGGATTGACGGGCGGCTTATCGGTCTTTTTGCCCAAGGAGAACTGGGCCGGCGAGAATACCGACACAGCACTCTGGTTCTATACCATGTTCACCGTGGGATTCTGATCCGGGCCCGATCCCGGGGGATCGAGAAGGGGTATTGGTCATGAAGAAGCAGTTACTCGCCATCGTTGTCCTGCTGCCGCTGGTCGGACTGCTCGTATCGGGACAGCCGGCCTGGAGTCAGACCACCGATGTCCAGGTGGCCGGCAAGTGCATGACGTGCCACAAGGAGAAATCACCGGGCCTGTATCGCCAGTGGTTTGCGAGCGAGCACGCCAAGCACAACGTCACTTGTTATGAATGCCACAAGGCCGACCGGGGAGATCCGGACGCCTACGAACACGAGGGCGCCTTCATCGCCACCCTGGTCACACCGTTCGATTGCGGCAAGTGTCACCAGCGGGAAGCCGAGGAGGTGGGCAACTCGTACCATGCCCACGCCGGCGAGATCCTCGATTCCAACGACGCGTACCTGGCCCACGCCGCCGGCGGCGCACCGGCGGCCACCGCCGGCTGCACCAACTGTCACGGCGCCAAGATGGTCATCGATCCCGACAGCCCCAACAAGCTGGACCGGGTCCAGTGGCCCAACAGCGGCATCGGGCGCCTCAATCCCGACGGCAGCAAGGGGGCGTGCAACGCCTGCCACACCCGCCACTCCTTCAGCTCGGCCCAGGCGCGCCGGCCGGAGTCGTGCTCCAAGTGCCACCTCGGTCCGGATCATCCCCAGAAAGAGGTGTACGAGGAGAGCAAGCACGGCAACGCCTTTTACACCCACATCGACGACATGAACCTGAAGGCGGATCGCTGGATCGTCGGCGTGGACTACTTCGAGGCGCCCACCTGCGCCACCTGCCACCTGTCGGAAACGAATACCCAGGCCGTCACCCACGATGTGGGGCGGCGCATCAGCTGGACCCTGCGGCCGCCGGTCTCCAAGACCAAGGACGAGTGGCGGCAGAAGCGGACGAACATGCAGGACGTCTGCCTCGCCTGTCACGGCCAGCGTTTCGTGGATGGCCACTACGCGCAGTTCGACGGGCTGGTGAATCTGTACAACGAGAAGTTCGCCAAACCGGCCGGCGAGCTGGCCGCCCTGGCCAAGGAGAAGAGCCTCGGTGACGGGGTGGCCGCCTTTTCCAACAAGCACGAGTGGATCTACTGGGAGATCTGGCACCACGAGGGACGACGCGCGCGGCACGGCGCCGCCATGATGGGGCCGGACTATACCTGGTGGCACGGCATCTACGAAGTGGCGCAGCACTTCTACTTCAAGTATCTGCCCGAGCTGCGCAAGTTCCATGACGCCGACATCGATGCCTACATCGACGAGATGATCGAATCGGACCCCATGCACCAGTGGCTCATGCGACCGGCAGCGGACATCAAGGCCGACATCAAGGCGGGCAAGCTGCAGCAGCTCTACAGTGACATGTACCAGGTGAACGAGTAGGGGGGCACACGCAATGTCCGGAATGGCCGGAATGACAGAGCGCTTTCGACTCTTTCTCCGCGGCCTCTCCACGAACTGGACGGGAACGCTGGGGGTCGTGCTGACTACCACCGCGTTCCTGCTGTTCATCTTCATGGAACTGCTCCGGCTCGCCGGCATCGTGACCAACTCCTACGTGGGATTGATCACCTATATGGCGCTGCCGGCCTTGTTCCTGCTGGGCCTGGTCCTGGTGCCGCTGGGCTGGGTGCGTTTCCGCCGCGCCACCGGCAAGACCACCCAGGAACTGCTGAACGACCGATTCCCCGAGGAGATGGTGCGCAGCCGCGGTCTCGGCTCCAACCTGCTCGGTCTCATCGCCCTGCTCACCGTGGCCAACCTCTTGTTCTTCGGCCTCGGCGGCGCCCGTATGCTGCACTTCATGGACGGGCCGGTCTTCTGCGGCACCGCCTGCCACAAGGTGATGAATCCCGAATGGGTGACCTACCAGGACTCGCCCCACGCCCACGTCCGCTGCGTGGATTGCCATGTGGGCGAAGGCGCCGAGGCGCTGCTCGACGCCAAGCTGAACGGTCTGTGGCAGATCATCTCGGCCAGTTTCAACCTGTACGAGAAGCCCATTCCAACGCCGGTACACAACCTGCGACCGGCCCGGGAAACGTGCGAGCACTGCCACTGGCCAGAGAAGTTCTACGGCAACCGGTTCAAGATCTTGCAACGGTTCGCCCTGGACGAGACGTCCACACCGCGATACACCACCCTGTCGCTGAAGGTCGGCTCCGGAACGGGCAAGCAGGAGGGCACCATCCACTGGCACATCGCCGCGCGGAACGAGGTGCGGTATCAGCCCCGTGACGAGTCGCGCATGGAAATGCAGTGGGT
>JBDRBC010000168.1:0-3291 GCA_043823125.1 bacterium
GATGAGATCCACCGACTCCGCGGCGATGACGGCCACGCCCTCGAGGAAATAGGCCAGCCACCCTTCCCAGTCGCCGTCGGTGCGGACGGCGCGGAGACGATCGTAGTATTCCTGTCGGAACCGCTTGAAGAACAGGCTGAGATAGAGGAGAGGTTCGCTCAGCAGTCCCACTCTTCAAGGCAGAGGGCGATCAGCAGCCTGCCGATCCGGCCGTTGCCATCGAGATAGGGGTGGATCGTTTCGAACTGGACGTGGGCCAGTCCGGCGCGGACCAGGGGGGGCAGTGTGTCCGGGGTGTTGAGGTACGCCTCGAGCGCACCCAGGAGATCCGGTACGCGATGAGGCGGCGGTGGGACGAAGCGAGCGTTGCCGGGCCGGGTGCCGCCGATCCAGTTCTGGGACCGCCGGATCTTGCCGGGCTGCTTGTCCTGACCACGGGTTCCGGACATGAGCCGCTGGTGGGCGCCGTTCAGCAGGCGAACCGAGAGCGGCAGTCCGTTCTTTCGCCGCAGGTGGCCGCTGGCGTACCGCAACGCGTCGAGGTAGTTGCAGATCTCCTCCACGTGGTCCGGCGGCGCAGTGACGGGAGCCTTGGCCGCGGAGGCGAGCAGGTCGTCCAGCGAAGCCTGGGTTCCCTCGATCTGGGAACTGATCACCGCTTCCTTGCGCACGAACGCGTAGACGACCCACTCCAGCGAGGGCACCATGCGCCCGGCGGCTTCGAGGCGGACCAGGTTGGCCTCGGCGGCCTGCAGCTGATCCGCCAGCTCGCCCGATATGTCGAGCCGGGGGCGCGCAGGGGGCAGCGGCCGCGGGATGAACGCCTTGACGTTTTCCCCGGCCACGCTGGTGATCTCGTAGGTTCCGGTCGACCTTGCCATCACGTGTCCTTTCGCTGGGAAAGGAGTATTTCATAATGGACGGCGTTAGTAAAGGAATCTTTCTTATCTCATGGCGCTGGTAATGGGCGGTTGCACGGTGGTGGAGCCAAGGGAGATGCCTCAGTGACTGTGATCGGAACATTCCGACCAGCGTCACGACCGGGGAGCCAGTTCTTCCTTCCACGGAAAGTAGACAAGATGTAGCATGATCGACCATGATCGGCGATTTATCGTAACTCTTTATAAATCAATGGAGATGTTGTCCGGGATACCCCTTGACAGTAGAGTGAAATATGTCTATGTTGTCGTCATAATGCGACGGATAATGACTATATGGAGGACAAAATGCTTCATCGAAAGCTCACAGCTCCCAGGCAGAGCTTCTTCCTTCTCGGTCCGCGCGGATCGGGTAAGAGTACCTGGTTGAGGGCTGAATTCCCCGATGCCCATTCCGTGGATCTGCACTCCGAGGCGACCTACCAGTCCTTCCTCGCCGAGCCGGACCTGTTTGCGGCGGAATTGCGTGCCGTCGATGCTTCTCGTTGGGTCGTCGTGGACGAAGTGCAGCGGCTACCGAACCTTCTCAACGAAGTTCACCGATTCATGGAAGAGCGCCGCATGCGATTCGTGCTCTGCGGCTCGAGCGCGCGGAAGCTGAAGAGAGCGGACGTCAACCTCCTGGCCGGTCGGGCCCTGAAGCGGACCATGCACCCCTTTATCCCGGCGGAACTGGCCGAGCGTTTCGACCTTCACCAGGCACTGCGGTTCGGACTGCTACCGATCGTCTGGGACTCCAGCGAGCCCGAGGAGACTCTTGCGGCATACACCCAGCTGTACCTCCGGGAGGAGATCCAGGCCGAGGCAGTAGTGCGCAACCTGCCGGGGTTTTCCAGGTTTCTGCCCATCGCCGCCATCTGCCACGGACAGGCGGTCAACGTGACGAACATGGCCCGCGAGGCCGGCATTGCCAGGACGACGGCGATCGGTTACCTGGACATCCTCGAGGACACCCTGCTCTGTTTTCGGGTGCCTGGTCTCGAGGCCAAGCTCAGGGTTCGAGAGCGGAAACACCCCAAGTGGTATTGGTGCGATCCCGGTCTGGTTCGGGCCATGAAGCACTCGGCCGGACCGGTTCTTCCCGAGGAGAAGGGAGCACTGTTCGAGGGGCTGGTCGCCCAGCTTCTTCGGGCCTACCGCGATTATGCCGGAATCTGCGACGAAATATCGTACTGGTCGGCGGGAGGTCGGGACACGGAGGTGGATTTCGTTCTCGCACGAGGTACCGAACGGATCGCGATCGAGGTCAAGTCTGGCCGACGGTTTCAAGAAAGGTGGTGCCGCGGATTACGCGCCATTGCTCCTCTCGATGGCCTGGTGAGACGGCTCATCGTCTACCCCGAGGGGCCGACGTTGCGCACGGAGGACGGCATCGACGTGATGTCCCTTGAGCTGTTCTCTGAGCTGATTTCAGGTGAAACTATCTGGACCGATGGGGCATTCTGATTTCCGATGCCTGATATAAATTCAGCAGAACCGCAACATTTGAAGACAGCTCTGGCCGCCGCTCAGGTCAGCACCCTCCGGCTGCGGCTGTTGAAAATCGGTGGCTGGATCGAGCGGTCTGTCCGGCGGGTGGTTGTTCATCTGGCAGCGGCGCACCCGTGGCGAAAGCAGTGGCGACAAGCGGCCCGGGCCTGGGGTGCCGTCATCCCGTAGGTCAGTCATCTTCCCCCGAAATTGAGACTGCTGGTAGCAGACTCGAGGGAAAGGGGGTTTTCGCAATCCCCACCTCACTCGCAGAACACCCGCACCGTGCTTCCGTCCTCGGAATCCACATCCACCTTCAGGTCTCGCAACGCTTCAATCAGCTCGTCGCCGTCGAGATTGTTGAACTGGGACAGATCGATCCCTTGATCGGTGAGATGTTCGCTGGCGCTCAGTGGCATCAACGTCGTCAACTTGATTCCGGTGCGGATCAGGGTGATCGGCACGCGGATGTTCACCTTGTCGTCTCCGTCGTTGACGATGACGCGCAGGTACTTGAGGGGCCCCGACCGGCGTTCGCCGGTGTCCAGTTCGGACCCGACGAGTGCCGTGTTCGCTCCGGCGGGATCCAGGCGGCTCAGCAGCTTCTCACCTTCTTCGGGCGTGATGTTGCCGTCAGCGATCATTTGCAGAATTTTGACTCGTTCGTTGGACATGTTCACTTCTCCTTTGCTATTCGCCGCGCGGATCTAGACGAACCGGATCCGGATCGGCTTCTGATTGACCTTGTCGACATCGATGGCCAGGCCGCGCAGTTCACAGAACAGCTGCATCGCCGGCAGCCAGCGTGGCCCCGGAATACCGACGAGTGCCGGGGCCGGCATCATGGATTCAGCCTCTCGAGTGCCTCGTCGATGGTGATCTC
>JBDRBC010000169.1:0-2975 GCA_043823125.1 bacterium
AGGTCACTGTCGGTCAGCCGACCCGCCTCTTCGTACAGAGCATCGGTGCTGTCCTGACTGATACCATCGGGCAGGTTGCCCCTGGCCCACCCATCCGGATCGAGCGGGTTCTCCGCATCGCGCAACCGCTTAGTCTTGTAATCGAAGTAGTCGAAGCGGATACCCGCGTTGACGACCAGGCCTTCCCATTCGAACTTATCCTGCATATAGGCGGCCCCATTGATCGGGTTCTTCGCCCCGTTGAGTCCGAGATCGGCGTCGGTTTCGTTGCCAAACACATCATAGCCGTAGGAATCGATGTCGTCGAATCCCCCGTTGGCGCCGAGATAGATCCGATTCGGGAAGTAATGGTCGTAGTAGCGAAGCGTATGCCGCTGGAATTCCAAACCGGCCTTGACTTCGTGATTCGGGTGAATCTGGCTCACAATGTCGAAATCGCCGCCCATGTACGACGATTTGCGGCGCAGGAAGTCTTCCCAGACATGGCCTTCGTCGCCAAAGGTGGTCGTGTATTCGACATCTTCTTCATCTTCGACAACGACGCTGTCCACACGGGTGAAATTGAAGATGAAGGATTGTTCGATCGGTTTTCCGTCGAGGTACACCGTCTCACCCTCGTCGATTTCGCCGTTATCGTTGAGATCCTCGAACATCGGGATCGTCAAGACCGAGTCATAGGTCTCGGTGATGATCTGGTTCCCGTCTTCATCGATGTTCAGGTTGTCCCAGGAGCGGAAGAGGTCGGCAGCCTCATTGCTGGCATTGCCGTCGCCGGGACGGCCATATCCCAAAATGTTATCGAAATGAGTGGCGTCGCCGCGCATCCGCGCGGTGGAGAACCAGCTGCCCGAAAGAGTGAAAAAAGTCTTCGGGCTGAGCGTGTGAGTGATGGCCCCCCAGAATGAGTAGTTTTCATCCAGGTAACGCGGCCCGTGTTCGGGTACGTATTTGTAGAAGTGGTTGTACTCGTCCCACTTATCATACGACCCGATAGAGCCGAGTCTGAATTCGGTGTTGTCACCGGCCTGCCAATTAAGTTTCGCCTGGTAATTCCAGAGTCCGGCGCCGTTGTGGTCGAGCGGGCCGCCGGCATTGGCGCGGGGGGAACGATCGCCCTTCCAACTGCGTTCGCCGGCGACATAGAATGAGAGGTTATCCCGCCCCGGAATCAGCGGACCATTGAGCGTGCCGCTGTAGACGTTGTAGTCGAAGTTGTCACCGTGGAAATTGTCGGTGATGGCTTCGAGGTTGCCGTGGTATTCGCTGGTCCGGTGGCCGCCTTTCGTCGTGATATTGACGGCGCCCGACATGATCAGGCCATACTCGGCGTTAAATCCGCCGGTCACGACGGAGATTTCCTCAATCGAACTGTTGTTGATCTGCGAGGTTGACAATCCGGTGAGCGGATCTTGCTGCGAGAAACCGTCCACAAAGTAGGCGACTTCCGACGCGCGTCCGCCACGGAGGTTGATCAATCCCGTGTTGGAGTTTTCACGGTCGCCACGGAATCGCGCCCCCGGGTTGTCTGAGTAACGGACCGCCCCGGTTTGCAGCGCAACGATATCCTGGTAGCCGCGTGTGGGCAGGTTTTGCACGTCCTCATTGGTGATGATGCGCAGCGATGAGGTTTGGTCCTGGATAACCAACGGGCGCTCGATCGTTACCGTGATCGGCTGCATCTCCACCGCTTGTTCCTCGAGGTCAAAGCTCTCGTAGGTCGTCAAGTCCACGGAGACCGAGACGTTCGTGACCTCCGCCGACCGAAACCCGACCATAGAGGCTCTCACGGGGTAGGTTCCCACGGGAACATTGAGGATGACGTAGCGTCCCTCGGCGTCTGTCAGGGCTCCGAGAACAGTACCCTGCACTGAGACGGCCGCGCCTGGAATCGGCTGGCCGGTTGCCTGATCTGTAACGACGCCGGTGATCTTGCCAGTGGTGCCCGCTATCGCGATAGGCACAATCAGCGCAACCAGCGCGACAGCCAGCCACCCGCGTTTCGATAGTGCACGCAAGTGTACCTCCTTTATAGAGTGAGTATTGGGTTTTTTGGGTGAATGACACCTCGTGGGTGCCAAGCGCGCGGCGTGCGCGTCCATTCGCAATCGCTCATTGGTCCTCCTTTGACCACCGCTGCTGTAGAAGCTCTAATCGAGGCTCCGTTTTGCTTAATCCTGAGAGGACATCGACTGTCTGCCGCGAGCAGATTGGGAAAAACAGCACATAACTACGTCGCCAGCTGTGTCACCACAATCACGAATCATTCGCCTGCGTTCAGACGCGGCCCCCGTTGAGAATTGTCGACTGTCTTCGATGTTTCTAAAGGGCTGGAGAAGACCAGAAACCTTGGTGCTACTTGCGATTAGTCAACCCCTGACGGATGCTTCCCTATGGCTATTCCGTCACCCTGCTACCAATCTCGCCTGTGAGAGAATGGTGTCAAGAGAAAATGCACCATTTGGAACAAGAAGAATTGACGCGGTAACCTGCTGAATCCCAGACGGTGAGGGGTTTTTTGGCGGCGTTCGCGGTGGCGACATATTGAGTATGACTGCACGAACGGGACCTCAGTGTTCGCGCCTCAAATCCAATGTCCGCCTACTGCCGGGTGATAGCCCTGGCTTGCCGCCCGACGCGCCCCCCGTAACCTGTTCATTGTCTTTGTGTTGTCGTGAACAAACAGGCATTCGTGCCTTTGAATCCCGATGCGGATCTGATGAATTCGGGATTGACGGATGCTATCGGATCGATCAGACGGGAGTGGATGAAATGGGGAATGTGACCGAGTTAACCATCGTTGCCACAATCTGTAGGCCCCTAAACTCTGTGATGACGCAGATATAGGAGAGAACAAAAATGTGACAAAATTAGAAAAACCCGGTTAGACCAGGGGGGCTACAGTCCCTTCACCCAAGTCTCAATTCGATTGAGTGCCTCATTGATGTTCTCGATCGAATTGGCATAGGAGAGACGCA
>JBDRBC010000170.1:0-2608 GCA_043823125.1 bacterium
TAACAAAATCCCCGGAAACCATATCAAATGCTCAATATATTCCGGTCCTGATCAGTATCAGTGCGCCTTTGGACAAAAACTCTAAGACACTCTTGTCCTAAACAGTATTTCCTGGACAGGTGAATCCGATATCCGCAGCCCTCCAGAGCCGGTGGCAAGTGTCGGCAAGCCCGATATCACCGTCTTTTGAGCCTCATCGGGTTTCCCTGTGGAGGTGCGGTGCTTTAGGACAGGCAAATTCTCCAAATTGCAGACCTGATCCTGAAGAGCACGGAAAGTGGCTCAAATCCAGTCCTAAACGTGGTATTCATGGCCAATTCGTCCGAGAGTCCAATTCTTTAGGACAGCAGTGACTCTAAGAACATCATTTCCACCACGATAATCAAGCTACTGCTTTCAAACAATTCCATCGCATAACAAGGTCTCTATCCGACAATCCTAGCATTCCAGTTGGGTACCGCCCCCCTATTATCACACGAGCTATTCCACTAGCCAACTATGAAGATGACATTCCGCAAGTGATATGCAATACTCCCCGTCGATCGAAAAATATTTCGGGGGCACGATGAGTACGTATCCGTGGCACAGAGTTCCCGATCTCGCCCAAAGCATCATTGAGTCCAATCAACAGGTGACACATCGTTGTCACAACAAGTAATAGGTGATAGGTTTTGACCGCTCAGCACTCCAATATTCCTGATCCCTCAACTATAAGACCGGCTGGGAGGAACATATGCAGTATCTTCGGCTATCGCTGATCACTGGAATCGTCATCGTCTGCTTCCTGATGGGTTTCTTTCTGCTGGTGAACATCGATTCTCCACGCGCCAACTGGGTAACTTTTCTCTCCTTCATCATCTCCGTGCTCGGTTTCGGATTCACGGCTTATACTCTCTTGCGACTACGCGACGAGGCCAGCCGCCAACGCCTGGACAGGGATGAAATCGACATCAAGGTCGCCTATGGCACCGAGCTGGTCGATCTGGCTTACCGCCCCCTCAGGAGCCAGCTCTCACGGGGCGAACTGCTAGGTATCATCGGGATGTATGGCGGCGGGGGCCGGTTTGAACCCAAGGACATGCTCGAGCTTGTGTGCAGGGGCGATCTCAACCGGGTGGCAGACGGTACCAGCAATCAGATAACCATTCGTCTCGACGCCAAAGATCCACTTGCCGAGGAGCTGTTCCGGGAGATCCGCACCCGGAATAGCCACTGTGTCCGTCAGCTCACATCGCAACAAACCCCACAACATTTATCTTCCCGGGAGGAGTAATACCCGCGATGTATCTTACTTACGATCTCCGGAGTGCCCAGAAATTCATCTTCCAGATCCCGCTCCTCAAGGCCGTGGTCGGTGGCAGCGGCCTGATCGTCGCCTTTGATGAACAAGCGCAGCAAATGTCCGAAACGGACGGAGGAATCGAGGCGCTGTTCACCGGGGCTGGGCACGGGCTTTTCCAGGCGCGGAATGCCGATATAGCGGAATCCCTGGCGAGCAAGCTCGTCCAGAATGCCCATGCAAACGCCATGGACATTCGCATCGGTACCGGCGTTACCGCCGAGGAAGCCATCGACCACTCTCGTGAATACCCATACGTACCGTCGCCGGAAGAGATGAGTGGGCCACCGTGCTACTTGTCCGGGCTCTATCCTCATGACAGCGAAAACGCAGGCACATTCCGTAACAAGCGGGCGGTCAATGCGCGCGTCTTCAGGCGTCTTCGTCTCGACGCCAAAACTAAGGCTGCGGACGCTATCGACCAGCGCATCTGGCTGGATATCAACCCTGGCGAAGCCATCGCAGAACACTACCGAGACTGTACACTGGGCTTCTTCCGAGCCGTCAATGCCGCGGACAGTGACGATGAAGAAACCCGGCTGGATGCGGTGTTGGGACAGGCTGCCCTCGGCAAGCGCAACCGCTGGGCTGTGATCTGCATGGATGGCAACAATATCGGTGCTCAGTTCGAGGGGTTGGCGCAAATCCGCGACGAGGCAGAAGGCCTCGCACTTCGCCAGCGGATGAGCCGGGAGATCGATGGAATCGGCCGGACCGCACTGGCCACCGGAATCTCGCAGGTTCTCAAGTTGTGGAAACATCGTTATCCGGACCAGATGCAGAATGCCCGTGATGTGGACAGTGAGACCGGAATAACACTCCAGATCGTTCCCGTCCGACCTCTGATCGCCGGCGGCGATGACCTGGTAGTGCTCTGTCATCCGGGCCTGGCCTTCGACTTCGTGGAGTCAGTATGCGACGCCTTCGCCCAAGCCTCTACAAAATCGAATGAGGAGTACCGTAAGGAAACAGGAAATGATCTATGGCCCGCAACGGGCGGGCAGATGACGATCTCGGCCGGTATTACCTTCACTTCGGTGACATTCCCCCTGCACCTGTCCATCCCGTTCACGGAGGAGTTGCTGAAGAGCGCGAAGCAGAAGGGACACGCCCTCGCACAATCTTCACCTGAGGATCCGGCTCCTCCCTGCCTCGACTGGGAATCGTTGACGGAGGGACTGGTGGACGGACTGGCCGCTCGACGTCGGCGCGAGTACACCTTCATCGATGCGGACCGATCCACAGAAGGCGACGAGGTGGTGGTGCGGC
>JBDRBC010000171.1:0-6249 GCA_043823125.1 bacterium
GTCCTTGATGGTCCAACTCCCCTCGACCCATTCCAGCAGCTCCTGCTTGATCTGCAGCATGGCCTGATGTTCGAGGCCGAGATACGCCACCGGTTCCTTGAAGTACCGCTGATAGGAGGCCGCCTTGGCGGGATCGGCGCCTGCCTGCAACTGCTTCATAGTCTCGCTGGCCACCTGGCGGGCGGTGAATTTCCGCGGTCTCTTCATGACGGTCTCCCCGTTTCCTCGTCGAGCTGGAAGATCTCCACGAAACTCTTCCGCTCGAGGAGCTGTCGCAGCCACCCGGTTACATCGGGGGCCGTATAGAACGGATGCTCGCGAAACAGGCGGGCGTATTCCCGGTAAACCTCGGCATCCACACGCTCGATCTTCTTGCCCACCAGCTCACGCAGTCGCGGTCCGGCAGCCTGATGAAAAAAGATCCGATCGGCGGAATAGGCGCCGGAATCGAGGAATCCCTTGGCTTTCTTGCGACAGCGGCACGGCGCCTCGGGATTGAGCAGACTGCAGTTGCCGTGCATGTACTCGTGCAACTTGGCGCGAGCCCGCGAGAGAGACTGGCGGAAGGCGTCGCGCGACATGTCCAGGATCTCGCCACCAACCACGTCGGAGACCCCGAACCCGATGGCCAGGATGAACACCAGCCGCTGGGTCCGCTCCAGACAGAGGAGTGTGCCCACCACACAGCCGATGGCGAGGTCCGCGATGACGAGTTCGGTCTCCGGTGAATCGCCGGGATCCTGATCCGGTACCTGCGCGACGAACGAGTAGTACGTGTCGAAGCCGGTGACCGCCGCCTCGTATCCGCGCGTCTTCATGTTGATCACGTGATTCGACACGATGCGGTAGAGCCAGGTTCGGAACGCGCCCTTGCCGGCATCGTAGCTGGCCAGCTTGGTGATGGCCTTGACCAGCACCTCCTGGGTCACGTCCTCGGCATCCTCGCGAACCATCACCAAACGGAAGGCGAGATTGTAGATCCACGGCTGATGGCGCCCGACGAGGGTTTCCAGGGCATCCTGACTCCCGGCCAGAGCACTGGCCACGAGCTGCTGATCCGTCGTCTCGGTCTGTTCGTCCCGGGTGAACGGGTTCACTGGCGTTGCGGTATCCATGATTACCTCCTTCGCCCCTTGATACCCGCGAGATCGGGCAGTGTGACTGTTCGGGGGCAAAAAGATGTCAGCCTTTATTCCAGTGATGATTGCAGAGCGGTGTCGGCCGCTGGTCAACGTACCGAGCGAGGATGATATCACCCTCTACGCCGTCATCCCATCAAAACCGCGTCCCATCAAAACCCTGGCCGAGCGCGGGCAAGCACCATACGCTGGTTCGGCCATCGTACCGAAACCGCCCATGTAACCGATCGTTGCCTGCCGAGTATTCCCGTCGGAGGCAATCATGACGGGCAACATGACCGACCTGGAAAAGCTCTACCGCCAGCACGCTTCAGCAGTCTTCCGGTTCGCCTGGGGACTGTGCGGCGACCGCAGCACGGCCGAGGACCTGGTCTCCGAGACCTTCGTGCGGATCCTGACGAAGGCCCCGAAGATCGAGACCCGGACCGCCCTGGCCTATCTGCTGGCGGTGGCCCGCAACACGTTCCTCACCGGCCGGCGACGGCGGCGGGCGGAGGTCCCGCTGTCCGACCAGCTCTCCGACCGACTCCCCGCCCCGCTGTTCGATCCGGACAGCCGTCTGGATGACCAGGCCCGGCTCGACACGGTGATCGCGGCGCTGCGGAACGTGCCGGAAGGGGAACGGGCGGCGCTGCTGCTCCGGGTCGATCACGATCTGTCCTACGACGACATCGCCGCCGCCCTCGGCACCACGCCCGGTGCCGCCAAGGTGCGGGTACACCGGGCCCGCATGCGGCTGGCCAGCGCGATGGCACCTGAAGGGAGCAATTTATGAACTACGAAGTGACCCGCGAAGTGGTGAACGATCTCTGGCCGCTGTACCGTTCCGGCGACGCGAGCGGGGACAGCCAGAAGCTGGTGGACCAGTTCCTGGCCGGGAATCCCGACTTCGCCGAGATGCTGAAGAAAAGTTCGAACCTTTCCACGGCCATGCCGTCCCTGCAGCTGTCCCCGGAGGCCGAGTGCCAGTTGCTGGACGACGCCCAGAAGCGCGCCCGGTTGAAGCTGCTGATCATCGGCGGGGGCATCGCCCTGGCCGGGTTCATCATGATCGGCGCCTTGATCGGCGCCATGCTGATCGTGTTCCGCGGCGGTGGCTTGGGATAGGAATCAAACGACCTGGCTGATTCACGAAAGAGCTATTCCTGGAGGTTGTTCATGTCGCGCCCCCCGCATACCCGGTTCTCGAAGTTGGTCCACGGTGTCGTGCTGGTCTTCCTGTTCCTGACCATCGCCGCACTGCCGCTGATCGGCAACGCGCTGGCCGCCGACGCCGAACTCTCCGCGCAGCTCGACGCCATGTTCACCGAAGCCTACCCCGCGAACGAACCCGGCGCCGCGGTCTGTATCAAACGCGGTGACGAGATCCTTTTACGGGCTGGATACGGGCTGGCCCACCTCGAGCTGAACGTACCCATGACCCCGGACATGATCTTCCGCATCGGTTCCATCACCAAGCAGTTCACGGCGGTGGCGGTACTGCAACTGGCCGCCACGGACGCCATCGACCTGGACGCGCCGCTGGCCGACATTCTGCCCGACTACCCGGGACCGGGCGCCGCCATCACCGTCCGGCAATTGCTGAACCACACCGGCGGCATCCCGAACTACACCGACGACCTGGACTTCATGGAAAACATGTGTCTCGACATGGAGCTGGACGAGATCATCGCCACCTGGCAGGACCGGGAACTCGATTTCGAGCCCGGCAGCGACTGGAGTTACAGCAACTCCGGCTACGTGCTGCTCGGCAAGATCATCGAAGTGGCCAGCGGACTGGAGTACGCCGATTACATGGCCGAGCGGGTGTTCGGGCCGCTGGGCCTGGAGCACACCATGTACGGCGACCCGGGGCGGATCATCCCCAATCGCGCCGCGGGCTATGACCCCGGGGCGGAGGGACTCCGGAACGCCGTCTACATCTCCATGACTCTGCCCCACGCCGCCGGCGCCCTGCTTTCCACCGTGGACGACATGGTGTCCTGGTGCGAGACCGAACTCGGCGACAGTGAGCTGCTCCCCGATTCCTGGCACGACCAGCTCGTGACCCGGGCGCAACTGACCGACGGTCGGCTCACCGGATACGCCTGCGGCCTGGCCATCCAGGAGTATGAAGGTCACCAGATCATCGGCCACGGCGGCGGCATCAACGGATTCATCGCCCACGTGGCCCACGTGCCGGACGAGGATCTGAGTGTGGTGATCCTGTCCAACAACCTCAGCAGCGACCCGCCGCCGCACACACTGGCCCAGCGAGCCATCACCCTGGTGCTCGGCGCGCCGCTGGACGCCCGCCCTCGGGAGGAGCTGCCGGCCGCTTTGCTGGCGGATCTGTCCGGAGTCTATCGGCTTGAAGCTGATGAGGAGGAAAGGCGGGTTCTGCGCCTGGACGAGGACGGCCAGATCACCAGCCAGCGCACGGGCGGCGGGCGCACGTCGGTCTATTTCACCTCGCAGGAGGAGTTCTACTTCGACGACTCCTTGACCTTCGGCCGCATCGAGTTCGACGACGGCGCGGTGACCGGTCTGTGGGTGCGCGCCTCCATGGGGCCGGAAGAGCAGTGGCGCAAGACCGACGAGCCGATCCCCACCCACGAACCCATGGAACTGCGGGACCTTTCCTTGCTCGACTCCCTGGTGGGCCGCTACGAATTGATGCCCGGCTTCGAAATCGAGGTGCGACGCGAGGGAGACGGCCTGTTGATGCAGGCCACCGGCCAGGATGCCGTGGAGATCTTCCCCGAAACCGAATCGCGCTGGTTCCTGGTGGAAGTCGACGCCGTGGTGGAATTCCGTGGTTATGAGGACGGACAGGCGGACGAGCTGGTACTGTTCCAGGCGGGGCAGGAGATGCCGGCGGCACGGGTGGAGTGAGGAACTGAACCTTGGTGTAGCGGGTCCGGTCGTGAGAACTCGGCCGGATCCGCTTTTTTGTGAGCCCGCCGGTCACGGTGTACCCGGGTACGGCCCCCCAACCACTCCGAAAGTACAACGTCCAGCGGCCGATAATTCCCATGAGGTGCCCAATGAAGTTGATCCTTTACGGAATCGCCGTGCTGGTCGTTCTGGCCGTCTGCGCCGAGATCCTCTACTCGGCCTATCTGCGTTATCAGCGGCAGCGCCTGCTCCGCTACTGGGCGCGTCGGCACCGCTTGCGGATTCGCCCCACGCAGGACCCGACATTCCGCGAAGACTACCCGATGTTCGACTGCCTGCACCGCGGGCAGGATCAGTTCGCCAGCAACATCATGACCGGCAAACTGCACGGACTGGACATCACCGCCTTCGATTACCATTACCGTCGTGACGGCGGCAAGCACTCCACCGAGCATGTGTTCTCGGCCCTCATCGCCTGCAGCCCGCTGCAGTTGCAGCCCCTGAGTCTCCGGCCCGAAACCGCCCTGGACAAGGTGAGCGAGTTCCTCGGCATCGACGACATCGACTTCGAATCGGCGGAGTTCAGCCGCCGGTTCTACGTGAAGGCGGACGACAAGCGGTGGGCGTACGCGGTCTTGCACCAGCGGGCCATGGACCATCTGCTCGAGTCGCCGGAGTTCTCCCTCCAGTTCGACTGGGGACACGTCATCGCCTGGCGGCCACGGCAGTTCGACGCTGCGGATTTCGATGACGCCGCCCGGGTCATCAAGGGCCTCGTCGACCTGCTCCCCGAGTACCTGAAGGATCGCCAGGCCGAGTTGACCTGGCGCTGATCCGGCCCGACCCCAGCCAGCACTTGCCCTCTCCATCCGACGTGCTAGAATAATTTTCGGTTATCCAATTCAGTTCGAATATCTGCAGCTCGGTTGTCGGATGCGGCCCCCGCCATCACGCCAACCGGCCCATCTCAAATGTCTTTCGGGGGGGAAACCGTCATGGAAACCGAACACCGTCGTACCATCGGTTCGCTCCTGGCCAGCACCGATCCCGACCAGCTCCGGCGCGGCCTGGACATGATCAGGGATGAGATCACCCGGCATGGCAGTGAAGATGCACGCCCGCTGTTCGAGATGGTGTCCACCGTCTTTTATATCGATCCGCTGGACCGGCCAGACTTGCGGTCGGTCATCGACGAGGCCATCGCCCTGGTGGTCGGCTTTGGCGAATGGGTGATCCCGGCCCTGGTGCAGAATCTCGACGACGGCGACATCAAGGCGCAGCTCGCCATCGCCAGTGCGCTGGGGCGTTTCGGCGCCGACGCCATCGGCCCGCTGCTGGCCGAATACGAGGCGGCCACCGACCCCGCCATCAAGACGTTCATCCTCTACGCTTTGGGCCACGTGGACTCGCCCAAGGTGGTGCAGGCCGCCAGCATCACCCTGACGGCCGCCCGCTCCGACGACCGCGGCCTGCGCGACACCGCCGCCCGGGCCATGGGCCGTATCGCCGCCGCCGTGCCCGCGGGGGAGCTGGCGACGGATGTGCGCGACGGTTTCGTGGAGGAGCTGCGTACCGGCCTGGCCGACACCAACGCCGGCATCCGGGCCAAGGCGGTCCGCAGTCTGGGCAAGCTGGCCCGGCACGGGCACCTCGAAGCGGACGAGAAGAAACAGCTTCAGACGGCCCTGAACCGCATCATCGGTACGGACGAGGTGTACGACTGGGATCGGGCGTACGTGGTGCGCAAGGAGGCGGAGGAGGCGTTGAGGTATATTTGACCTGGCTTGACCACACCCTGGATCGGGTAGGGTGAGGCCTCGCAACCTCACCCTCCCACACCACCGGGCATACGGTTCACGTACCACGGCGGTTCATGAGACATATTGAAGTCGTCGCGCAACTCATTCAACAGATTCACGAGACCAAGACGATCAAAGAAGCCCTTCGAGATGGCCTGGTTCATGTGCGAAGCCCCGGAGTTCCACCAGGGACCACGCTCATTGGTGGCTGATCGCCACGCCCGAACCTCGTCCAACCCGTATTGCATCAGTTTCCGGGCTCGGGTTCCAGGCCTCTTCCATTGTCGCCAGACGATGTTCCGCAGTTTCCGGCGGACCCAACCATCCAACTCCTCGAAGATGCCCTTGACCTCCGCCAACCGGAAGTAGTTGATCCAGCCCTTCAGAAGCGGCTTCAAGTCTTCGGCGATGAACCGGCCCAGATTACGGCCACG
>JBDRBC010000172.1:0-2916 GCA_043823125.1 bacterium
CCGTGAGAGTGATCAAGTTTACGCGTGAGTACAACACGAATCTCCAGCGGGCAACGGCTGTGCGATACGCTTCCATCAGGAAGATTAACGCGGTATGGTGAGCGCCACGCCATCCCGGGACTCGTGCTGGGGCAATCCAGCGCAAGGTACAAAGCAAGGGAGACACGACTCTAACGATTGGATCAGTCGTGAAAAGAATCGGACTGGGGCGTAGTGGGCTACTTTCCACCCGCCTGGCCTACGGATGCATGCGGATTCTGAAGACATTTGAGACGTCCCGGATCGACGCAGCTGCTCTGACCGCAGCGGCGAAGACGATCATCTCGGCATTCGAGGCCGGGATCAATCATTTCGACACCGCCGACATCTACTGCGCCGGTGAGTCGGAACGTGCTCTAGGGCAGGCGCTACATGACTGTTCCGGAATGCGTGACGAGGTGATCATCGCCACCAAGTGTGGTGTCCATCTCCCGCAATCGTCGAGCGAGGTGAAGACCTTCGATTTTTCGGCCGCCTACATCGAGCAGCAGGCAGAACGTTCACTCGCTCGGCTCGGCATCGAATACATCGACCTGTATTTGCTCCACAGACCGGACTACCTCATGGCCCCGGACGAGGTCGCGGCCGCTTGGGACCGGCTCCACTCGGCAGGCAAGGTTCGACACTTCGGTGTCAGCAACATGTCATCCGCCCAATGGGACGGTGAAGCCGGCGGCGCCATATGCTAGGCTCTGCTACTTCCTGGAACAAGGTGGGAACGGAGGATGCCACGTGTCAAGGCCGCCGGGATTCTCATTCGTTGATGCCAAGCCCGGCTGGCGGGTGGGACGTTTCGCTCACCTGGACGGTATTCCGGGAATCGTGCATCTGGTCACGACCCGCAGGGCACCATTGCTGGGCACGAAGGCTGACGATGGTGAGATGAAGGCCGCCGTGTCCTCGCTGACGAATGCCCTCGGCCTGGCCGATACGGCCTGGTGCCGGCAGGTACACGGGGACCGGGTGCTGGTGGTGCAGTGCGGCGGCATGGCCGGCGAGGCCGACGCACTCATCACCGCAACGCCCGGTCTGGGACTGCTGGGACGCAGCGCCGACTGTCCGCTCGTCCTGGCGGTGGGACCGCTGGATGGTGCTAGTGACCGGAATGCCCCCAAGATGCCGACACCTTCCGGGCGGCCCCGGTATGCCGTTGGATTCGCGCACGCGTCCTGGCGATCCACCGTGGCTGGCATCACTTCCCGGATGGTCCAGCGACTGGGCCGAGAGTTCGGCCTCGAGCCGGAGAACATTATGGCGGGCATCTGCCCTGCGGCGGGTCCGTGCTGTTACGAGGTGGGTGACGAGGTGAGGACAGCGGCGGTGGCCGGTCTGGGGGAGGTCGCGGCCGGGTTCTTCCGACAGCACGGGCCGAAGCTCCATTTCGATCTCTGGCAGGCCAATGCGCGGCAGCTGCAGGTAGCCGGGGTACCGGAAGACCAGATCGTGACGGCGGGCCTCTGCACCATCTGCCGGAACGATCTCTTTCCCAGTTTCAGGGTGGAGGGGCAGGCGGCCTCCCGGTTCGCCGGAGTGGTGGGGATTCTGCCGATGGCTTCTGGGTGACGGCTAGCTGGGGGCACCATACAGGATGGCGGATGAAGATTTCGCTTGACGTTGATCCGATATATAATAACTTTATAACGATCATGTTATTAATTAGGTGGGTTGACCGGATTCCTCAGCGCAACAGACAATATTCAAGGAAGTTACATCGATGGCGACTAGCACCGGTTCCCCCACAGCCATCTTTCAGTCGGTGAGTGACAGCACCCGGTTGCGACTCTTGCGGTTGTTGCGCCGGGAAGAACTCAACGTTCAGGAACTGGTCCGAATTCTGGGCATGAGTCAACCGCGGGTTTCCAAGCACCTGGCGGTATTGCGGGATGTGGGCTGGTTGCAGCAACGCAAGGAGGGGACCTGGAGCTGGTATCGGGCCGTAGAACGGACGGCGTTTCCCGGGGGCGGCGATCTTTACGATGCCATTCTGCGGGCCGCGAACCAGGTGGAGTCAGCTGCCGAGGATGACGGTCTCCTTGCGCAAGTAGTGGCCGATCGGACCGCCCGAGCCCACGATTTTTTTTCCGGCATCGCCAGCAAGTGGGACCAGATCCGTCAGACATACGAGCATGTCGATATTCAGCTCGGGGCGCTGAGCGCTCTGGTGGGCGACGAGCTGGAAGTCATCGACATCGGCACCGGCACCGGTGCCCTGCTGCCGTTGCTGGCGAGCGCCGCCGGACGGGTTGTGGCCGTGGACAACAGCGAGGCGATGCTGGCTCGAGCCCGTGCGCTGTGCGAAGAGTCGGGCCTTTCACGAGTAGAATTCCAGCGGGCGGACATCCTCTCCCTGCCGTTCGCCGCCGACAGCTTCGACGCGGCCTACTGCTCCATGGTCCTGCACCATGTGGCGCGCCCGGCCACGGCCATCGCCGAGATGGCCCGGGTGGTCAGGCCGGGGGGCAAGGTGGTGGTCATCGCCTTCACTCAGCACGATTTGACCTGGATGCGCGACGAGCTGACGCACCAGTGGCTCGGTTTTCCGCGGGTGGAAATCGAGCGGTTCTTCCGTCAAGCACGGTTGACTCCGCGCCGATACCTGAAACGAGGTCGCGCCCTGGAATCCAGCACCAACAAACGAATTGCGGCACCTTCGGAAGACCGATCCTGGGTCTGGCCCGAGGTTTTTCTGGCCGACGCCGTCAAGCCGGTGCGACCAGTTACGACATAGATGAATGTGACCAGTGAGGAAAACGACACAGCGGGCCACGGTCCGCTTCCAGAGACGAGAAGAATCAGCACGCGGGTCGATCCCGCCGAACCCGCCCGCGGGCGGTGATCCTTGGAGGAGACATGACTACCCAGAACAATTCCGGTGAG
>JBDRBC010000173.1:0-41585 GCA_043823125.1 bacterium
CCGCGGGCGAGGTGACCTTGCCCCGTTCAGCCGGGTGGCGATCCAGCTGCAAGAGGTGGCGAACGATCCCGACTTCGATCTGAAGAAACTCCTGCAGCTCATCCAGAGTGGTCAGGCTTTGACCGCGGCCATCCTGCGCGCGGCCAACTCGTCGTTTTACGGCGATCTGAACGAGGTGGCCACGGCGGACGCGGCGGTGGCCCGGCTGGGCTCCGAGGAGGTGGCGCGCCTGGCGGCCATGGCGGCCCAGAAGGAGCAGTACCAGCTCGAGGATCCGGAACTGCAACAGTTTCTCGAACCGCTTTGGCGGCTTGCCGCGGCGTGCGCCGCGGGTTCGCGCTGGCGGGCCAAACGGCTCGGCTTCGAGGAGCTGGAGAACGAGGTCTTCGTGGCCGGTCTGCTCCACGACATCGGCAAGCTGCTGCTCATGAAGGTGGTGGACGATCTCAAGGCCAATCACAACCACGATGTGCGGTTGGCGCCGTCCCTGATGGAGGAGCTGTTCGCCTCGCTCCATCCGCGTGTGGGGTACGCCCTGGTCCGGTCGTGGTCGTTGCCCGAGTCGTACTGTCTCGTGGTCCGGGATCACCACGTCGAAGATTTGGATCCCGCCAACACCTTGCTGCAGATCGTCTGGCTGGCCGAGCTGGGGATCATGCTGGAAGATGTGCTGCAGCTGGATTGTTGAGGTGGGTTGCGGGCGCCGATAGCGCCGCCGCCAGGGAGTTGGCGACCTGGGGAGCCGTCAAAGCGTTGTATCGGTAAGCGCTCCCGCGAGCGCGTTAAGAACAGGAGCCCGGATCAATCGTCCGGGCCCCTTGCTTTTCAGGAGATGCCGTCGCTATGCAGTGTCAGAAACAGGCGCCATTCGGCCGCGGCCCATCCGGCCGCAAAACGGCGTTCCGGCCTGAAAGTGCCGCACCAGCCCGTCCAGGCCGCAAGAAGTTCAACGCCGTCTCGGCGACATTCCCGATCTCCTCGCCACGATCCGTCCCTACCACCACCGCCAGCCGCCGGGAGAAGTTGAGCACGATGGCGGTTTCGCTGCGGGTGGCGTCGTGGATCGGATCGGCGTGAAAATCCGGCGCCGCGATGAGAGTAAACGACGGCACGAAGGTCTGAAACTCCTCCGGGTCCGCAGGCGAGGCAAACAGCTCCCGCGCCAGCAAGTTCGTCCCGGCGTTTTCGGCGACGATCCGCAACGGCAGCCGGTGTTCGACGTCGTTGCCGACATAACAATCCCGGACGAACACATCCCGGCCCTGCAGGTACGCCTGAACGCGGGTGAGGAGGTTGGTGAACTTCTCGGCGGAAAACGGCCGGTTGTATTCACCCCACCAGACGGTCTCGGCTGTCAGGTCGTCGTGGACCACGTAGGTGTCGTCCACGGCGCCGGCGCCTCCCGGAGGTGCAACGGGGTCCTCCCCGCGGAATTCCATCTCCGCCCGCAGCGCTTCGTCCGCCAGGTTCCAGTAGGCACACCGCAGATACTTCACGCCGCAGTTCTCCAGGCCGAACCGACTGGCCAGGGCGGCGGCGTCCGGCTGGGCGGGTGTTTCCGTTTTCGGGTACTTGCTCATGTCCAGTCCCTCACCACTGTCTGGTCGCCGATCCGGATCTCCTTCGGCGCGCCGGGATCGAGGGCCCACCGGATACGCGCGACACCCTCGGTGACGTCGTTGACCGAGCCGCCGTAGCTCTGCCGCAGGTACCCTTCCAGACCGAACTCGATGCCAGGCACCGTCACCACGAGCACCTTTTCCAGCAGGAACTCGCACAGCTTGGTGGAGTCCTTTTCGAAGTGGATGAAGTCCGCGAGGCAGTAGAAGGTGCGGTCCGGCTTGGTGACCTTGACACCTTCGAACGCGGCGAGCTGCTCCAGCATGATGTTGCGGTTGTTTTCCAGGGTCAGGCGCAGGTTCTCTCGACGCTGGACTGCGGGCCGTTGATGGCGGCGGCGGCGGCTTTCTGCAGCAACACCGACGGGCCCGAGGTCTGGTGGGTCTGGATCTTCGACATGACCGCGATCAGTTCCGGATTACCCACGGCCCAGCCGATACGGAAGCCGGTCATGGCGTACTGCTTCGAAACGCCGTTGACCACCACCAGCTTCGAGTCCGCACCCGTTTTCGTGGCGAATTCGAAGGCGCTGATGGGCTTGTGTCCGTCGAAGACCAGCCGGTGGTAGATGTCGTCCATGATCAGATACAGGTCCCGGTCCTCGCAGAACTTGACGATGTCCCGGATGAACTCGCGAGGGTACATGACACCAGACGGATTGTTGGGGCTGTTGATGAGGACGGCCTTGGACTTGTCCGTGACCTGCCGCTCGAAATCCTCGATGCTCGGCAGCAGGGAGCCGCTCGCCGACGTGATCGGTTTCGGCTCGGCGCCGCACAGTCGGGTCATGTCGGGGTAGCTCACCCAGTACGGCACGGGGTAGAGCAGCTCGTTGCCGGGATCGAGCACGGCCTGCAGGCAGACCATGATGGCCTGCTTGGCGCCGCTCGAGGCGATGACGTTCTCGGGTTTCGGCGTGTAGCCGTAGAATGCCTCGGTGTACCGGATGACGGCGGCCTTCATGTCGGCGGTGCCGGCACACGGCACGTACCGCACCTCGCCGCTGTTCAGCAGGTTGGCCGCGGCCAGGATGGCGTCCAGCGG
The DNA here is from genome assembly GCA_043823125.1 of bacterium. GTDB lineage: Bacteria > Krumholzibacteriota > Krumholzibacteriia > LZORAL124-64-63 > LZORAL124-64-63 > JBDRBC01. The sequence goes on from JBDRBC010000173.1 coordinate 2,665, forward strand.
CGCCTTGGTCTTGGGTTCGCCACCGCCCAGGTGGATGACCGGTTTCCCCTCGCTACGCATCTTGGCGGCCTTGGCGTTCAGGGACAGGGTGGCGGAGTCGCCGATCTTGCTGGCGATTTTACTGATGCTCATAACGTTTCCCCGTGGCTCTGCCCCTCGGCTTCCATGCTTCGGGACCATGCAACTAGCTCATCATTCGTGAGATTCACAAACCAACGAAAGAATAGAACACCAACTCCGTCAAGCCAATACCAATCAGAAGCGGGAAACCGAACGTGATACGGTGCAGATAGTTATACAGTTTGCCACAGTTAAAGAATAACTGTGAGATTGGTGGCGATTGGTCGGCCCGTCCTGCAACCCTGTTGGCGAATAAAACGTAGAAACCTGGCTTGCATCCCTCGTAAGCTCTGCGCCAAGCCGATATCGGCCTTCATTTTCACTCCCGCAGGAGGTCTCCATGTTGCGCAGAACGTCTACCCCACGCCTTTTCATCCCTGTCGTACTCCTGATCTTCACTTTCGGTCTGACCTCCCTGGCGACGGCGGGCGAATTCACTCGCGAGTTCACCATCGACGCCGACCAGTTCCAGCTCATCAACCTCATCGGCGAGATCCAGCTCGTGGCCAGCGACGGCGACGACATCGAGATCCTCATCGAGGTCAGCGGTGACGATGCGGACGAGGATCTCATCGAGATCGAGGTGAACGAAGGGCGGCGCGCCGAAGTGGCCATCCTGTTCCCCATTGGCGAGGAACGGAACTACGTCTATCCCAAGCTGGGACGCGGCTCCCGCACTACCATCAACATGTCCAGCGATCACGGCGACCATGGCGACACAGGCAGCTGGCTGCACAAGCTGTTCGGTGGTCTGCACGGTCAACAGATCAAGGTCTCCGGCAAGGGCTCCGGCCTCGAGGTCTGGGCCGACGTGCTCATCCGGGTGCCCGACGGTAAGGACGTCAAGGTGCGCCACGGGGTGGGGGTCATCGAGGCCGAGGGGATCACCGGCGATCTCTTCCTCGACATCAACAGCGGCCCGGTTTACGCCCGGGACATCAAGGGCGACCTGACGGCCGACACCGGCAGCGGCTCCGTGGAACTGCGCAATATCACCGGCAACTGCACCGCCGACACCGGCAGCGGCTCCGTGGAAATCTTCGGGTTCACCGGCAAGGAGCTCCTGGTCGACACCGGCAGCGGCTCCGTGACCGTGGACGAGATAGATTGTGACCGCCTACTCATCGACACCGGCAGCGGCGGCGTTCGCGCAAAAGGCGTGAAGGCCAACAGTGCCAAGATCGACACTGGCAGCGGCTCCGTGAAGTTGTTCCTCGACCGCATGGGCGACGGCCGGTTCGTCGTGGACACCGGCAGTGGTTCCATCACCTTGGTTCTGCCTGCTGATGCTTCGGCCGAGGTCGTGGCCGACACCGGGAGTGGGTCGATCACCGTGGATGTCGAGGATGTCGACTTCCACAAGCGCAAGCGTGATCACATGGAGTTCACCATCGGGGACGGGGATGCGCGGGTGACCCTGGATGCGGGGAGTGGGTCTATACGGGTGCGGCAGTAGAAGGTATCATTCGGCAAGACCTCAGCGGATACTGAACGGCCCGCCACTGAATCAGGTGGCGGCCGTTCTTGTGAACAACACGCTATCGAATCAGCATCACCTTCTCTGAATGGACTCCTGACGCTGTCTTCATCTGCAAGAGATAGCTGCCCGATGAGACCGCCTGGCCGGTCATGTCCTGGCCGCTCCATTCCACCGAATGAACACCGGCTCGATACGTTTGATCGGTCACCGTGGCAAGGCGTCTGCCAGCCAGATCGAACACGGAGATTGTGACAAGCTGTGGCTGTACGATCGAGAAGTTGATGGTTGTCCGCGGATTGAAGGGGTTGGGGTAGGCATTCAGTGTCTGGTTCACCACGGTGGGCGTTTCCTCGACGACGTCGGACAACGGTTCGCACTGCAGCCGACTCACGAGCAGATCGTAGGTGGGGCCAATACCGTAAATGTGAGCTTCACTCAGACATAAACTTCCCACTCGATTCGGAGCCTCGATGGCACCGAGGTCGCTCGGGTGTAAGGGGTCACTGATATCCAGGGCTCGAATACTGCTCCATTCGGCGAGGTAGGCCACCGATCCGCGCAGAACCACTTCAAAGGCGGAGGTGGGCGTATTCCAGGAGGCAACCCGAACAGGCCCCGAAGGATCGGAGACATCAAGCACACGCACTCCCGAAGCACTCGTCAGGTACGCATAGCCATCACGAACCGCCACGTCGTAACACCAGGCCAGTGTCTCTCCGCCAACGAAATACGGTGCCGCGCGGTTGGTAACGTCGTAGATCTGCAGTCCGGCGAATTCGTCGCCCGCATACACGAGATCTCCAAATATCTGCAAATCATACAGGCGGTTGGGTGAGGCGACCTGCCCGACCACCTGGAGTGCTGGAGGTGACAGGCCATCGAGAATCACCAGGCCGATGTCTGTGGCTGCATAGATATAGCGTTCGTCGGTGACGAGCTCATTGGCAAAAGCCGGGAGCAAGACAGACTGCAACCAGACCGGGGCTATTTCATCCGACACGGAATAGATCTCAAGCCGGGTCTGATCGGAGTTAGTGACAAGATAATCACCGAAAAGGGCCATGTACCTGCAATAATTCGCCGGTGTCTCGCTGACCACCGTCGGGACCAGTGGGTCGCCGAGATTCAGCACGGTAATGCGGTCCGAGTCAGCGACATAGCCCAGGTGACCACTGATGATAATGCCGCGAGGATAACCAGGAGTCTCGAAGGTGGAATCGGGCCCAGGCGTGATGAGAGAGCTCGCATCAAAGAGATGCAGGCCACCATAATCACAACTCGCGTAAAGAAGTCCTTCATGGGCGACGACCCGGAGGGCATCGCCATCGGTCCCGGTATCGACAACCAGTTCTGGCGCCAGAGGGTCAGTGATATCTACTGCACAGAGGTCACTGTAATTGGCCAGTACGGCGTAGTCGTCCATGAATATCAGGTCCTTGGCGCCCCCTGGTGGATTACACGTGCCCAAGGTTACCGGAGCAGAGGGCATGGCCACATCCACGAGCGCAAAACCGGGATCTCCCCCGCCCGAAATGGCCAACATCTCGTCACGCAATTCCAGGCAATCCGCATAGGGCACGTCGGCAATCACCGCAACGATCTTCAGGTTGGAGGGGTCGGCGATATCCACTACCTGCACTCCGCCCGAGTGGGCGCTCACGAAGGCAACCTTCCCGTTGGCGACGACATCATAGCTGAAGTCCGGCATGTCAAGAGTGCCAAGATGCTGGGGCGAGGCGGGATCTGTCACATCCACCACATATAATTCCGAGTTTCCAGCAACGTAAACTCGATCACCTATGACCGAGATACGGTGAGTGTACATCGACATACTCAACGCACCCAACAGTGTCACGTTGCCTTGATCGCTAACATCGAGAATTCTCAGACCGCTCCCGGCGCCCACATAGCAGCGGTCACCCACCACCTCCACGTCAGCAGAGGAAGGAAGGTCGTATGTGTCTGTCACAACGGGATCGAGAGGATCGCTGATGTCCAAAACCCGAAGCGAGCAAACTCCTGCCCTGTTCCGCAATACGAAGGCGTGGTCATTGGAGATCGCTACATCTCTCACCCGATAGGGATTCCCGTCCATGATTCTGCCAAACCACTGGAATCCCGCAGAGTATTCACGACAATCCTGAGCCACTGTTGGAACCGAGATCAGCGAAAGAAACAAAACAACAAGGAATAGACAGTCAGATCGGTGCATGGTTTCCCCCTCTGCGATAATGACTCGATATTCTGTTGTTAATAAGTATATGGAAATGGCGCGTTCAGGAGCAATCGCCGCCTTGGGGGGCATATGACAGGTCGGCCAAGAACATTTATCTCACGAATTCACTCTCCAACCCGCACCACCGCCACCAAAGGCTTATGATCCGACCCCGGCGCATCCCCGACCACCCGCGCCGACACCACCTCCAGCCCCGGCGTCACGAAGATATGATCGATCCGCAACACATCCCGCACCAACCTTGCCGTCCATGAACCGCCCTCCGGTTCGAACCGCTCGTGCAGATACTCCGCCCCGAAGGTCGCGCCCAATCCCCACCCCTTGCGCGAAAATGCGTTCACCGTCTTGCTGCCGAAGGTGTGGAAGACGGTGCTGTTGGGGGTGTCGTTCAGGTCACCGCACAGGATGGTGGAGTCGCGGAACCGGTTCAGCCGGCCCACGAGAAAAAGCGCCTGCCGGTACTGCACGCGGCTGAACCGGCTGTCGGCGCCGCCCGAGTGGCGCAGCGCCACGAAGGGATTGCCCCCCCGTTCCTTGATCCCGTCGATCTCGCTGCTGCAGTTCAGCAGGTGGAAGTTGACGATGTTGATGGTGCGGTGGCCGAGTTGCAGCTCGGCGAACACGAACTCGCGGTTGCCGCCGGAGACCGTATCCCAGCCCGAGGGGACGAACTGCTGCAGCGGGTAGCGCGAGTAGATGGCGCCGCCGCTCCAGAGCCGGTTGGCCGGAATGTTGCACACGGCGCGGTACGGGTACAGCATCGCCAGTTCGCGCGCGAAATACGACTCGTCGAAGCGGGGGGAGTATTCCTGGCAGCAGAGCACGTCCGGCGCTTCCTGCTTGATGCAGGCCAGCGCCTGTTCCTCGCGGGCGGGGTTCGCATCGGCCAGGATATTGTAGGTCATCACCTTGAGGTCGCCCGGCCTGGCGCCGCCTCCATTCGGAACGAGCTGCCAGCCATAGTAGAGGAGCGTCGCCACGAAAACCACGGCCACCGGCAGATATCGGATGAGCCAACGAGAACGCGCCGGCGATCGCCGCCACCGCAGACCGGGTTTCACCACCGCCGCCAGCATCGGCAAGAGCAACAACTTGAAAGCCGGCTCCGGCCACAGCAGATGCCCGCAGGCGGAGACGGCATAGGCCAGAACGAACACCACGACCTGCACCCGGCGTCGACCACGCAGGAACGGACTCGCCGCCCAACGCAGACCCTCAGCCCAGACCACCATCCCCAGCGGCAACCAGACCAGGTCGGACACGATACTGGTGGCCAGTCGCCAGGACGGCGTCTCGATGAAATGGTGGGCGATGAACCAGACCAGCAAGAGTCCGGCGGCGTACAGGGAGTACAGCGCGCCGAAGGCGAAGGTGGACAGGAAACGGATCAAACGACGATTCATGGGTCGTGGCTACTCCTGCCTCCGCAGCAGCAACATGGTGACATCATCCTGCAGCTCCGTGTCGCCGAGGAAGTCCCGCAGGTCCGCCAGGGCGCCGTCGACGATTTCGTTCAGCGGCCGGTCACTCCGGGATGCGACACTTTCCACCAGCGGTTCTCGCCCGTAGAACTCCTCGCCCACCTGCGCCTCCGGTATGCCGTCGGTATATATGCAGACCAGACAGTCGGCCGGCAATTCCACCGTGACCGAGGTGAAGGTGGCCCCGGGCACGAGCCCCATGGGCATGCCGGTGGTGGGCAGCTCGTGTCGCCGTCCGTCGTGTTCGAGGAGCAGCGGCGGATCGTGCCCGGCGTTGACGTACTCCAGACTGTGAGCCGCCGGATCGAGCATGGCCACGAACATGGTGGCGAAATGGATCTCGTCCGACGCCCGCAAGATCTGTTGGTGGAGCCGGTCGGCCAGAACCACCAGGGAAGGGCACTCGTGATAGAGCACCCGCAAGGCGGAGATTATGCTGGACATGAGCATGGCCGCGCCCATGCCCTTGCCGGTGACGTCGCCCACCACCACGGCCACCCGACCGTCGGCGAGCTGGGTCACGTCGTACAGGTCGCCGGCGCACTCGTAACACGGCGTCTGGTGGGCGAGGATCTCGTAACCGGGCAGGACCGGTTGCCGGCTGGCCAGCAGGCCCCGCTGAACCTGAGCGGCGGCGGCCATCTCCTGTTCCATCCGCTCCTGCTCGCGCTGGGCCTCGAGCAGCCGGGCGTTGGAGATCTTCACCGCGATGAGATTGGCCAGCAGGCTGAAGGCGCGGAGCTGGTTGCGGTCGTACCGGAAACGCAGATCGTCGTTGTCCGCGTAGAGCAGGCCGATGACCTGCTCGTTGTCGAACAGCGGCGCCACCATGGCCGAGCGCAGGTTCTGCTGGATCACGCTCTCCTGGGCGGCGAAGCGCGGGTCGCTCAAGACGTCGTTCAACAACAGGGTCTGCCGTTCCTTGAGTACGGTACCGATGATGGTCTGGCTGAGCATCAGCTTGCCCCGCCGCAGTTCCCTGGCGGGACGCGCCGCGCGGATGACCGGCGAGCCGTCGGGCGAATCGGTGAGCAGCAGCAGGATCCGGCGCGCCGGGATCACCTTCTCCACCAGGCCGAGAACCATTTCGAACGTCTCGGAAAGCGGGCGGGGCAGGATCAGCAACTGGCCCGCCTCGGTGACGGCCCGGAACAGCACCTGGTCGAAGACCCCCGGCAGATCCGCGGCGTTCTGGGAATCTTCCCAGGACAGTTTCTCGCCGGTGCTGATTTTGTTCTGGTTCGTCAGGAGCGCCATGGTGGCGTTGGCGTCCAAAACCGGTTCGAGCTCGGTTTCGGCCGCTTCGGCCAATGTCGCCAGCACCGAAAGGGAGACGCTCCCGAACCGGACCTCGTCACCCGGTTTCAGCAGCCGCGGTCCCGCGATCCGCTGTCCGTTGATGAAGGTGCCGTTGCTGCTGCCCAGATCGTGGATCCGGACCTCATCGCGTCCCACCAGGATCTCCGCGTGCTCGCGAGAGATGGACTGCTCGTCCAGGTTGATCTCGTTACCGGAACCGCGCCCCACCCGGAGCCGCGGCTGGTTCAACGGCAGTCGCACGGGACGATCATTGACGATTCCCGCCAGAACGAACATGACTCCCACCTTGCTGTCGCAGGCGACGACGGTGTGTGGTCCTGACAGATTCCCCGGCTTGTGGCGCCGGCGGTGGTCAGTTGTTTGTGATCGTGCTGCAACTATACGTGGGGGGCGGTGGAAATGTCACCGGAAACCAGAAGGAGCCCCTGGGGGCTCCTCCGTGGTCGTATGGTTTTCGCGGCGCGACTGGTCGCGGACTGTTCCGGACAATTCCGGACAATTCCGGACTCAGTCGTCGTAACTGTTCTGCAGGTTGGCCAGCTTCTGCCGCGCCATCAACAGCAGCTTCGGCAAATCCTGCCCGGAGATACCGAGCTTCTCCAGCAGTTCGGCGTGCTCATCCGGATCGATGTCTTCGCCGAGATCCATCAGCGCCTGGGTGCCGATGCCCCAGGTATTGCAGATGATGTCCGCCAGCTGCACCACCGCGGCGCCCTCGTGCCATTGGTCCCCTTGGAGTGGCGTATGGTGGAAACGCACCGCATCGGCGATGGCCTGGGGCAACTTCCACATCTTCATGACATGCTCCGCCAGCTCCGTGTGATCCATGCCGCACGCGGCCTTTTCCTCGTCGGGAGTGATGGGCCGGGGACCCGCCGTGGGATCGAGAAACTCGTCGATGGTCAGCTTGGCCACGTCGTGCAGCAAGCCGGCTACGAACGCCTCCTCACCGGAGAAGGTGACGCTGCGGGCGGCCTCGCACAGGGCCCGACTCGTCATGCCGACCCCCATGGCGTGCAGCCAGAACCCCTTGTCGGGATAGAGATAGCTCCGCAGCTCCTGGCGCATCATGCCGCCGGTGCTGACCGCGAATACCATGTTTTTCATGTTGTCGAGCCCCACGAGCACCACCGCCTCGGGGATGGTCTTGATCTCGCGATTGGTCCCGAAGAAGCCGCTGTTGGCCACCTTGAGCAGCCGTGCCACCAGACCTTGGTCCTTGATGATCACCCGCTCGAAATCCTTGGCGGTGAAATACTCCCGCTTGGACAGAGCCATGAACTCGTGCACCACCGTCGAAAGACTCGGCAGGTTCTCGACCCGCTCGATCACCTGTAACCGTATTGTTTTCCATTCAGCGGTCTGGCCAGCGGTCTGTTCGGTTATAGCTGTTTCCGTCATCGAAGCGTCTCCTTTGGGATTCCGTCGACAGTGGTTGCGGGTCGCCCGGGTTGATGGGTTTTCCCATTGGTTCGGCCGTCGAGGCCCAACCTTGACCGTCAGTTTTTCCGGTGCGCTGCGGAAACAGGTGGTTTTCCACGGTCCGGACCGTTCTCACATGGCACCGAGCAGTCGCTTTTCTGCGTCCTTCGCCTCATCAGCGGCCCGGTTCTCGTCCAGGATCAGAGGTGTCAGCAGCATCACCAGCTCGATCTTCGTTTTCTCCAGTTCCGTGCGGCTGAACAGGTACTTCAGCAGCGGGATGTCCTTCAGGAACGGAATACCCTTCACACTGCTCATCGATCCCTCGGACATCAGGCCGGCGATGACCAGGGTCTGACCGTCCCGTACAGTGCCGACGGTGTCGAGTTCTCGCACCGAGATCACTGGCTGGGTATCCTCGTTAGGGCTCGACTCGATCCGCATGATGTTGGAGATGGTGGGGTGGACGTTCAGGGTGATGGTGCCGCTCTCGCCGATCTGGGGCGTGACATCCAGGATCACTCCCACGGGAATGATCCGGGGTGAGTACTCCACCACCGATGGAATGATGCCGTCGTTGGTTATGATGGCGGGTGTGACCACGGCCTCGAAGAAGACCTCTTCGTTCACCACCCGGACCACGGCCTTCTGGTTGTTCAGGGTCGTGATCCGCGGCGAGCTGAGCACCTTCACTGCGCCCTGCTCGCTGACCGCCTCCAGCATGCCGGAGGCGTCGTTGCTGTTGACCACGAAGTTGAAGACCGGCGCCGACAACCCCTGGGTCGTGGCCAGGCTGGCATCCATGTCCGAGCCGGTGATGGTGCTCCAGTCGATCCCCGTGGTGTGGCTCTCCGTCAAGGTGACCTCGAGGATCCTGACCTCGATGGCGACCTGGCGCCGCAACGATTCCTCCAGCCGGGCCAGCAGTTTTGTGGCCTTCTGGACCCGATTCCATTCGGCGGTCACCTGGATCAAACCAGCCATGGGATTGATCACGAGGCTTCGGCCCGCCATGTCCGAGAGGCTGATGGCCATGACGTCGTCGCCAGCCGTACCGGCGGCCTCGGCGTCACCTTGAAAGATGAGCGAGGTCAAAGCATTGATCACCTCGGGCCAGACGACCATGACCGCGGTGCTCGTGATGTGACTCTCGTTTTCCTGGCCTCCTCCTCCTCCTCCACCACTGCCGCCGCGACCGCCGCCACCACCACCGCTGCTCTGTCCGCTCACGAGCAGCTTGCCGCTGCCCTCGCGGTTGGTCACGGGGTAGTCGAAGGTGAGCCAGCGGGTGACCATGCCCTGCTTGTAGACCACCAGCATGTCGTCGATTATTTCATGACCGAGGTGAACCGGTTCGAGGATGGCGTTCAGCGCCGCCTCGAGGGGCGCGTTTTCCAGATGCACGTTCACCTTGTCTGTGATGTCGGGAGCCATCTGCAGGCCGTAGCCGCCACGCAGGGCCACCTCGCGCAGGATCTCCTGGATATCGACCCAACCGTTGGTGACCAGCGTCACCAGCGAGCCGCCTTTGCCCGCCACAACAACCGAATCGTCGGTCCGGGTCACCACCGGCATCTCATCATTGGCCACGGCTACCTGGATCGTCTCGCTTTCCTGGGGCGCCATCGGCTCGCGGGATTCCGGGATCGCCGGAATAGTCTCTGCCGCCATGGGCTCGGCCGACGGCAACGATTCCTTGTGGTCGGGAGCGGGATGTTTGGTTACCGACACGTTCCGCGGCGTTTTGTGGCGCGGTACCGGCAGTGCCGGGTCGTCCGTCGGCACCATGTCCGTCGGCACCATATTTGCCGTGCTGAGTTGCACCACCTCGGCGATGACCGGAACCTCCATCTCGACACCGTCTGCTGCGAAAGGCTCGTTTTCCACGAGTTGTGACAGGGTGTCGCTGGCGGCCGCCCCTTCACCGGTAAGCCCCTCCGGCATCAGCACCAGTTCAGTGCTGTCGAGCGGTTCGGTGGCGATGGCTCGCGTGTGTGTGTCGCGGCGGTAATCCACCAGATCGGCCCGGGTCACATACTCCAGCTCGACCTGTGCAGCGCACCAGACAGGGAGCGAGAGCACGACCAACAGGGTCGCCATGGCAAGGATTCGCTGCTTCATGGTTCCGTCCTTCCAGTCGTAACGGTCAACGGTTCTTTTCATCAGTTTCTCATTCTTGCTGATCCGTGGTATTGGGGGCCGGCAACGAGGTCACGATGGGACAGTAGGTCCCCGAGTCGCCCTTGTTGGCCACCGGGAGCAGGAGTTGCTGCTGACTGCTGCGGAGCAGAACTCCGTCGGTGTCGATCTGGACGATCCGATAGTTGCCGACGCGGTCGTCGAGGTGGTAGGGCCGCTCATTGATGAAGGCCACCGGAAGGTCGCCGCCCAGCAACACCGCCGTACAGCGAAGCTGGGCCTTGCGGGGACTGGCCGGCTGCGGCCGCGGCGCCAGTGCGCCGGCCGCACCTGATTCGGCGGAAACCGGTTCGGGGAGAGTCGCCACCACCTGCAAGCGCTGGTGGAATGGATCCTGGGCAGGCGAGCCAGCGCCGTCCGCTCCTTCCGTAGCTTCGCCAGACGTGGCGGGATTGCCGCCCCAACCTGGCAGGCTCAACAGCTGATCACTGGCCGCCAGGGTCGCCGTCCCCAGATCGCTGGGCACGGGAAATTCCTCTTCGTTCTGCTGCGCGTCACCCGGCCCGCTGTTGGACTTGAAGTAGTTCAAGTTGAAGGCTGCCACCACCACCAGCAGGGTGACCACCGTCAAGACGACTCGCCGATCGGTGAGGTTAATCCCGGACTTGGACATAGAACTCCAGCTCCATTTCCACTGCGATTCCTTCCCGCGCCGGGGCGGTATGTAGACTCGCCACGTTGACCAGGCGCGATATGCCCTTCAGGCCGTCGAGGAAGGCCACGAGCTGACCAAAGCCCGTTTCGAACGCGGCCGTCACCTGATAATCATCGATCGTGCTGCCGAGAAACTCCGGCGCCCCCATGGGCAGATTAGCCACCAGCTGATCCAGATCGAATCCACCTATGTCGTCCATCATCATGTCGTCGTTGTCGTCGTCCGTCTCTTCCCGACGCCCATCCACTTCCGGTACCAGGCTGAGGGTCTCGATGCCGCTCAGGCGCGCCACCCGCGCGATTTCCAGGAACAGCTCCTCCTGGTTCTTCTCCCCGGGAAATAGCCGGTCGTAATCCTCGCTGAGAACCGGTTCCCAGCGCTGGGCCGATTCCGTCAGCCAAAGCCCGGCCGCCGACCACTCGGTTTGCGAGGCGAGCTGCGACGACATCACGTCCACGTTCTGGTCGTTCCGTCGCGCCGACCTCCAGGCCGGCAGGCTGCCCAGCAGCATGACCAGGATCCAGACCGCGGCCGCCAGCACCACTTGCACGTGCCGCTTCCGCAGGTTCGACTGAATAACAGTCCAGCGAATCATTCCGGGGAGTCCTCCGTGATCTGATACTCCAGCGTGAAGACGACCCGGGTTTGCTGGGGGCCGTCTTCTTCATCGCCTGTGATTTCCATGTGCGTCGGCTCCCGCACTTCGCGCAGTTGCGGACACTCCGCCAACGATTCGAGTAGGATCAGGAACGCTTGCTGAGCCACCACGCCGTCGGCGCCAGTGCTCTGCCCCGACAGGATGAGCTGGAACTCCTCACTCTCTTTTTTCTGGACCAGATTCAGATCGGTGTAGGTGATGGCACGCGGCGTACGTGCCGTGACGTCCCGCAGCAGGGTCGCCAGGTCGGGGCGCCCCGCGTCCAGTCGATCCAGATTGCCCTGCCGATCGGTCAGGGAGAGGTGGTGCATGTAGGACATCACCGCTTCCTCCACCCGTGGGCGTGTTTCGTCCAGTCGGTCCTGAGCCGTGGTGAGGAACTGCTGTTGCACATTGGTGGTCCAGAGTCCGCCCGCCAGCAGGATCGGCGCCAGAGCCAGACCGCTCGTGGAAGCGGCCAGAGCGGCGTAACGCTGGGTGGCCTTGCCCGCCCGCTGTCTCGCCGCCTGGGGACGCAAATCGTAATCCGCTCCCGTGAAGGCGAGCGCGGCTGCGGCCAGGGGAATGGTGCCGATCTTGCCCGGCTCGGCCCCTTGCCAGGAGAACAGATCGTCCGCCTGCCAGCGGAGCACTTTCAACTCCGAACTTTCTTCGATGGTCTCCGCCAGCGAGTCGGCCAGAATGGACTCGCCGCTCACCACGATGTTCTGCACCAGCAGACTGCGCTCCGCTTGCTGGGCGAAGTAGTTGGAACGCTCGATCTCGGTCTGAAGCCGGTTCAGGTATTCTTCGGTCTCGGTGCCGCCGGAAAGATCCTCGGGCAACGGCCGCGAGAACAGCGGGCCGTTCTCATCGCCCACGATGAGCACTCGCTCCCGGAAACCGAGGTGCACCAGGTTCCAGGCCCCGCCTCTGGCGGTTTCGGGCAGATGGCGCCGAAACAGGGCGTCCAGCGCCAGATAGCCCGGCACGAAGCCGTCGGGAAACAGTCCGCGAACCACGGCGGCCTGGTACAGGCGATCCACCGTCTTGCGCTCGGTGAACGCCATGGCCAGGTCTTTCCCCACAACCGTTCCACCCGGACCTGGCCGCTCGGGTAAATCGTTGTAATCGATGACCCAGTCCGCCGGTTGCTGTCCCTTCTCACGTACCGCCACACCGCCCAGGGCGGACAGTGTCTGCTTCCGCTTCATCCGCGGCAGCTTGGTGATGAGCAAGTACACGTCCCCCCCGGGAATGACCTGGAACAGCCTGGAGCCACGGCGGGACATCTCGCGTTGACAGCGAGCCGATAACGGTTCGCCCGCCGGCATCGTCTCGATCCACTCGATCCGATAGGGCGAGCCTTCACCCGGAACGAGCTTCACGATCTGGGTCTGCTCGTCCGACAGGGTCAGACTGAATGCCGCTCGTGTTTTCAAGGTCTCACCTCTCGGCCCCTCGCCACCTCAGAGCGAAGCGCTATTGATCTCCTGCAGCAAATCGTCGTCACCGCCGCTGTCGTCCTGCTGGTCCGGTCCGGGACTCCAGATCCGGAGCACCGGCGTACCGCCGCCGGTGATAGTGGACAGATAGTTACTCTTCCAGCCGTCCTCGAAGGCGTCGTTGTTGTAGCCGCCGTCCAGGTAGCCGCCCAGCATATCGGTCAGGTCGGCAGGGAAAAAGCCCAGGTCGGTGTAGTACTCGCGCGCTGCATCCGCCAGGGCGTCCAGCTCGTCCGCCGTCTCGTCTTCCTTGTCCCGGTTCAGCGGACTGGCCGAGACGAGGCAGACGTGGTCGTCGTAGTTTTCCAGATTGGCCAGCACCCAGACCACGCCGGCGTCCGGCATATCCTGATTGCGGTCGACCCCGAAACTCGACACGATGCAGTCGGCGGCCCCGCCCGGATTGACCGCGGGATTCAGGTCGTACACATAGGTCTCGCCGAAGGCGTCGGTGGTCACCGCGGTCACCGGCTCCTGTTGCCCGCTGCCCAGGTACGGCCCCCGCCAGTTGGTCAGGCCGGGATCGGCCACCAGCGCCGACAGCCCCTCGGCCTCGGAGGGGAAGCGCCCGATATCCTCGTAGAAATCAAGTAGACCTTCCTTGATCCCGTAGAGCTCCTTGGTGGTCGCCTCGCTCCGGGCCTGATTGATCTGATGGAAAATGACCGGGGTGAGCGCACCCGCCATGATGGCGACGATGGCGACCGCAATGATGATCTCCATCAGGGTGAATCCCTCGGTTCCGGACCGGCGCGACATGACCCCTCCTACATTATCTGGCTGCGCATCTCGAAAATCGGCATCAGGAGCGCTAGAGCGAACAGGACCACCAACCCGCCCAGAACGGCGATGATGATGGCCTCCAGGACCGTGAAGGCCTGCTTCAGCGCCCGCGGCAGTTCCTTGTCGTAGTACTCGGCAGCCTTGACCACCGTGGAATCGAGGCTGCCTGACTTCTCGCCCACGGAAATGAGCCGCGTGACCAGGGGCGGGAAGTGCTTGGTCAGGGCGAAGCTCCCCGTCAGGGTCTCGCCCCCGGTGACCCGGTCGTGCACCATGCTCAGCTCCCGCGCCATGGCGGCGTTGCCCACCACTCGCTGGAGCAACTTGAGCACCCGCAACAGGTCCACTCCCGAGGCGAAAAGTAGTGAGAACTGACGGGAAAAACGCGACAGGGCGAGCTTGTGGGCGAACCCACCCACCACCGGCGTCTTCAACCACACCAGGTCGGTGATATAGCGACCGCGCTCGGTGCGCCGGGCCGCGGTGATCCCGGCATAGAGAGCGATGCCGCCGCCCAGCATGAACGGCCACCAGGTGCCGAACATGTCGCCGGCGGACATGACCTTGACGGTCAACGTCGGCAGCTCGAAGTCCTGCTCCGAGAAGACCCCCATGAAACGGGGGATGACGTACAGCATCATCAGCAGGAACAGCCCCAGCACACCGGACATCAGGATGGCCGGATACACCATGGCCTGCCGGCTCTGGCTGTTCAGGTCGTCGTTCCACTCGATGTGGCTGATGAGTTCCTCGAACGACTCGTCGAGATTGCCCGACTGCTGACCGGCGGACAGCATGGCGATGTAGATCTCGGAGAACACCTCGGGATGTTTGGCGAACGCCTCGTCCACCTGGGCGCCGCTGGAAATCTCTTCCCGGATGTCACTGATGATGTCCTTGAACGCCCCCTTGGCGCTCTCGGTCTCGTAATCCTTCAGCGCCGTCAACATGGGAATGCCGGCTCCGAGGCACATGGCGCAATGGATGGTGAAATCCCGCAGGTCCTTTTTCCCGGCCCGCCCCGCGAAGGAGAACGCCAGACCGAGGGAACCGAGGGTCTGCCGCGTTTTGAGCAGGGTGAGATTCTGGGCGAAGAGCTGCTGGCCGAGGGAATCCGAATCCCGCGCGCGGCGAATACCCACCACGAGTTCGCCGTTGGGAGAGATGGCTTTGTAGTGGAACTCCTTCACGCCACCACCCGCATCATCTCGGTGAGCGAGGTCTTGCCCGCCACCAGTTTTTCCAGAGTGTCATCACGTAATGTTCTGAAGCCGGACTTCTCGGCCGCCGCCAGGATCCGATCGCTGTCCGCCCCCTCGGTGATGAGGGCCCGGACATCCGCATCGATGTGCAGATACTCGAACACGGCGCATCGCCCGCTGTAGCCGGTGTCCCGGCACGATGGACAGCCCTTGCCAATGGTGAATTTAGGGGTCTTCTCCACCACTTCCTGCAATTGGAGCATTTCGATCTGGTCTTCGGTGGGTTCCTGTCGCACGCGACAGACCGGACATACCGATCTGACCAGACGCTGGGCCAGTATCGAGACCAGGGTGGCCGACAGGAGGAACGGTTCGACCCCCATGTCTATCAAACGCGGGATGGCGCCCACGGCAGTGTTGGTGTGCAGGGTGCTGAAGACCAGGTGGCCGGTGAGTGCGGCTCGGATGGCCAGTGTCGCCGTTTCCTGGTCGCGGATCTCACCCACCAGCAGGATGTCCGGATCCTGCCGCAAGATAGCCCGCAAACCCTTGGCGAAGGTGAAGCCCTTCTCCACCTGGATCTGTGCCTGATTGATGACCGGCAGCTCGTACTCCACCGGATCCTCCAGGGTGATGATCTTCACGTCCGGTTGATTCAACTGGGAAAGCGCCGAGTACAGGGTAGTGGTCTTGCCGGAACCGGTGGGGCCGGTCACGAGCACGATGCCGTGCGGCCGCGAGATGTCCCGACGGAAGGTCGCGAGCATCTGCTTGTTCATGCCGAGCTGCTCCAGCCCGACCAGGACGTTCTGCTTGTCCAGTATCCGGCAGACCGCCCCCTCGCCGTGTACCGTGGGAAAGGTGGAGACACGCAGGTCGACCTTGTGGCCGTCCTGATTGAAGACGATACGGCCGTCCTGGGGAACACGGGTCTGTGAGATGTTCAGTCCCGCTAGGATCTTGATCCGGGTGATGACGATACTCTGCAACTCCACGGCCATGAACGGCCCCTGCACCAGCCGACCGTCTACCCGGTAGCGAGTGCGCAGCACTTTCTCTTCCGGTTCCACGTGGATGTCGGTGGCTTTATCTTCCACACCCTTGCGGATGATCAGGTCCACGAGCTTGATGAACGGAGAATCATGTTCGCCGAGACTGGCGCCGCTTTTCACCGCCGCGCGGGCCTCGCCGATGCTGTCCTGCAAGAGGGCGTCCAGGTCGGTCTTGGCCCCGTAGTGCTGGAGCAGTCCCTCCCGGATTTCGCTTTCGGAAGCGTGCACCACCTCGATGTAGTGGCCGGTCAATCGGCCGGCGGCATCGATGGCGTCCAGGTCGAGGGGATTGGCCATGGCGATCACGAGCGTCTTGCCCCGAATACTCAGTGGCAGGACCCGGTGCGCCTCGGCGAAGTCGTTGGGCACCATGTCGAGTGCCTCTTGCTGCACCCACTCCTCGGCCAGGGTGACATACGCCACACCGGCCTGCGAGGCCAGCACCCGGGCAATCTCCTTCTCGGTGACGATCCCGAGTCGCTGCAGGATGATGCCGAGCTGTTCGCCGGTCTGTTTCTGTTCTTTCAGGGCCAGATCGAGCTGTTCTTCGGTGACCTTGCCTGACTCGATGAGGATCTGGCCAATCTTCTTCGTTTTGGCGACGACCATGATCTATCCTCGGTTATGCTCTGGATAGAGGTTGTGCCGGCGGAGCGGCCATTTCTGGCGCCGCTCCACCGGCAACTGGCGTCATGAGCTAATCCCTCTACCGCATGGATACATATTTCCTATCACTGCGCCGCAGGACGGAAGAAATAACCGATATCGTCGCCGCCGAGCTGCTCGTTCAGATCAGCATCGGCGTAGGTCGTGTCGAAGAGCTGATTCGGCCCGGCCGAAATCACCATCACGTTGTGCTCGTCCGAGCTGGCCACCCCGGGATCCACATACCGGATGTTGACCAAGAACGGGTTCCCCCACGGATCCAGCGGGACACTGTCCAGATACGGACCGTTCCAGCCCGGCTGGACATGCGGGCGCGCGCTCTCGGTGTAGAGCGGGTCCACAGCGTCATGCGCGTTGAGGATGAGCTGGTTGGTCAGGGTGCTCGCCTGGCCGTAACTGTCCCAGTTACCGCCGCCGTTCACCCCGGTGGCACCGTTGGGAATACCGGTATTCCCGCCGCCGAGACTGGCGTTGCCTACCAGGCGTTCCAGTTCGTAGCCTGCATCGGCATCGGACTGCAGCGGCCATTCCCCGGTATCCTTGTAGAATTGCAGGATCGCGTTACCGATCACCTGAGCATCGCTCTGAGCCCGAGCGACCTTGCCCTCGTTGAGGTTCTTGATCAACGGCGGAGCAATAGCCACGGCCATGATAGCCACGAGTGCGACCGCGATGATGACTTCGAAGAGCGTGAATCCCATGTTGCGCTTGATTGAGAACATGACGCCGAAACCTCCAGCGTAGAGTGCTGGACCCAACCGGGTCCGTATACCCCCACAGATTTGGTGCGGTCAGGGAATCCGGGCGCTCACCGCCCGACTTCGCCACCGCAAGACTCCATACCGACTCGCTCCACATCCGGAATCGGAGCGGTGTCGACTGACTGCGGTTTTGCAAGGGGTATTCCACGTGCGAAATGGTCAGGATTTC
The DNA here is from genome assembly GCA_043823125.1 of bacterium. GTDB lineage: Bacteria > Krumholzibacteriota > Krumholzibacteriia > LZORAL124-64-63 > LZORAL124-64-63 > JBDRBC01. The sequence continues at coordinate 20,353 of JBDRBC010000173.1, forward strand.
GTGGCAACAAGCAGAGGAATGTGCGCTGAGACGTCAAATGGGTCGAATATCTGCACAATCGTGTTTTTTTATACTCCAGCACTGGCCTGAGCTCTGACCGAAAGCGATCAGAAACTAGGGAAAGAATCACTCAGTGCGGCAAGATATTCTCCATGATCTCGACCCGGAGAATCGTCGGTTCGGACGAGATATGGACTCCCACGCCGTCGCCGGGGTAAGGTCGGGACAGTCGATCCTCGGAACGTCATCAGAGAGAAGCCTGGCTCCCCATCATAGCCGCCGGGAACATCGCCAGAGAGGGGTTTTTATGGGCAAGACGTTTTCGGCGTTGTTACCTGCCGTAACCTGGTTGCTGGCCGCCGGTCTGTTAACGAGCGGACTCACGGACAAGTACGAGGTCCGCGCGGAGGGACAGGGCCTCACCGGCGACGACGGCCGCTGGTCGTGCAACCGGAGTTACGTGCAGGAAGGACCCGAGGCCGCCGACATCGTTTTCGTCTGGGTCTACCACGATGTCTACGGCAGAAAATACGAGACGCGTTTACTGGACGACGGCGGCCGCGCCAACCTCACCATCGGCATGGGTTTCTGAGCCGATGCCCATGTCGCCGCTGGTTTCCGCGGTACCGACCGTTCACACAGTGCAGAACCCTCGTTCGATACCTGAACCAAGAGGTCTTTGGTATGGATAGGCGCGCTACACTCTGTCTGCTCCCCCTGGTGATTGCCGTTTTCCTGGCCGGCCTCGTCTGTGGCTGTGGCGTCGATGCGCCCGAGGAAGATATCATCGAAGAACATGAACCGGGGACCGTCCGCGTGCCTGGAGACAGGGCCACCGTGACGGGTGCGCTCCTGGCCGCCCACCCCGGCGATACCGTGCTCGTGGCCAGCGGCACCTACGAGGAATCCGGGCTCTTCATGATGCCGGGAGTGCTGCTGCGCAGCAAAACCCTGGTGGCCGCCGACGTGGTCATCGACGGCCGGGGCCAGGGGATCGTCCTGATCTGCTCCAATCTGGACGACGCCGTGCGGATAGAGGGCATCACCTTCACCGGGGGCGCCGGCGACCAGGCCGGAGGTGTCTTCATCGACAGCACCCGGGTGACCATGACGGGTTGTGTGATCGAAGGCAATGTGGGCGTGAGCGCTGCCGGCGGTCTACGCTGCAGTGGCGAGTCCGAGCTGACCCTCATCGACTGCATCATCCGGAACAACCAGGTGGACGCGTACCGAGGCGGCGGATTGTGGTGCGGAGAGTTTGCCCGGGTCGTGCTCGAGAATTGCTGGTTCACCAAGAACTCGGCCCTCATCGGTGGTGGGCTCTGGTGCGGCGGCGGCGCCGAGATCACCATGACGAGCTGTCGGCTCGACAGCAACCAGGCCGTGATGCACGGCGGCGGTATCTGTCTGGAAGGTTACGGTATCTTCACCGGCGTCGAATCCAGTTTCCAGCACAACAGCGCTCCGGAAGCGGCGGACGGCATGTTCGATCCGGACCTCGCGGGAGAGGGGTTCCCGGCGACACTCCGCTGCTGCCAGATCGATCTGGACCACTGGCTGGGCTGGCGACGGCTGGTGATCGACGACGACGACTGCCGGTGACCCCGGCCCCGAATCAGTAATTATTTCTCCGTTTTGCCGAAATTGTGCTAAGATGGGCGGCAGGAACAGGAGGGAATACCATGAAGTACATCCTCCGCATGGCAAAGGTGGCCAAGCCCGGCGATCTGGTCTTCGACAATCTGAAGAAGGCCCTCAACGCCGCGTGTGTGGCCATCGAGCTTGATGACGCCTATCCCGAAAAGATTCTCGCCGAGGATGGGCGCACCATCATGACTCACGAGCAGATCAATGCCGAATGGTCCCGGCGTGTGGATGCCGGCAGATTGAAGGAGAACAAGGCCGGGAGCTAGTGTTCTTCTAGGGCGACTATTTATGCGGAAAACGCCCTTTCTTGGCGTCCGCGGCAATCTGCTTGACCTCGGAACCAAAATCGCTGCTGGCGATCCAGTCCAGATAATCCGGACTGGTCGCGGTGATATCCCGTAGCGTACGCCCGCGATTCTTGCCGAAGGCGAAGGCCGCCTCCCCTTGGTCGTTCCAGGTGAACTTCCGTGTGTTGTCCACCCATTTCCCCTCATCAATATTACAGAACCGGTGCAGACCGGCGGCATCGCGCGGCAGATCGGCGTAGCGGTCGAGCTGGGCGTCGAGGATTTCCAGCGTGGCGCTGGCGTCGGCCAGAGCCGTGTGGGCCCCCTCCAGCTCCTGGTCACAGTAGAACTGAAAGGCCGCGGTGAGATCGCGTTTCTCCTTGGCATGGAAAATCCGCATGGCATCGAAATGACGCCGACCGGCCGGGTCGAGGGGGCAGCCGACCCGCTTCATCTCCTCGTTGAGGAGCGGCAGGTCGAATTGGATGGAGTTGAATCCCGCCACATCGGCGTCGGCGAACAGTTCCACCAGCTCGGGCACGAGCTGCGCCAGCGTCGGCTGATCCGCCACGTCGGCATCGGAGATCCCGTGGATGGCCGTGGCCGCCGGTGGAATGGGCACCTGCGGATTGACCAGGGTTTCGCGGCGCTGGCTGCTGCCGTCCGGCTCCACCCGGATCAGACCGATCTGGACGATCCGGTCCTTGGCAATGTCGACACCGGTGGTTTCGAGATCGAAACAGACGAGGGGGCGCTCCAGTATCAGGTTCTTCATGACTGATTTTCTCTCCCGGGCTTCTGGTGGTCACGGACCAATACCAACGAGCCGACGAGTTCATAGCATAGCGTAAACCCGGACCCAGGGCGACTCCGGGTTGGTTCGTTCCCTTGTTCGCCCCGGGCTGCGTGATATCAAAACCTGGAAAAACATGATATAATTTACCGAACTAATTAAGTCCCGCTCTTGAATAAACCCGATCTGCTTTGTTCTTTCGACTGTACCCGGGGCTGGAGGGTCTGGACACACAACCAGAGGGGATATCATGCGGCGTGTCATCTTCACCTGTATTCTGCTATTGCTTCTCACAATGATCCTGGCTTCGTGCGAAGAACACAGTACGGTTCCGTTGACTGCCAACGAGAAGATGCCCGAGATTCCGTACAATCCCACCGATCCCGAACTCCAGGAGTATCTCGCCACTCTCTACGACGGGAGCCTGCACGACGACTGGGACGAGATCGTTGGCTGGGTCAACGCCAACGAGGGCGGAGTCGTTTCCGGCATCCCTGAATCGTGGATCGAGTTGAAGAACGATTACCTCTTCTCGGTGGAGATTCCGGCCAACTCCATCATCGAGGAATCGGTGCAGATCATCCTGCCGGATACCCTGCCCAAGCGCGATTGGCCCTGGGTTCCCGTCAAGATCATGGTTCCCCGTCTCCAGGACAATCCGCCGCCGGGGACAAGACACTCGCCGGTGTTTCAGCTCTGGCCCGACATGTCGTTCCATGCCGGACGTCCGGCCACCGTCACCCTCTGTCAGTGCCCCTGGCTCCCGGCCACCACCCTGTACGACGTTTACTGCATCAACTACGACGAAGAAGACCAGATATACTACATGACGGATTACAACCTCGACGTGGAAGCGACGGGGTGCAGCAAGGAGAGCAAGATCGGGTGTCCCCTCGGCATCTCCTTCGAGACGGTTCACTTCTCGCGCTGGGCGCTGGAAGAAGGATCGGGCACCCTCTTCAAGGAACAGATGCTGAAGTAATTGTCTGTGCAGAAATCCGGCCCGCACTCCCGGTTGGGTGTGCGGGCATTTTCCTGCCCGGATTCGCTGGTTGTCTGACCGCCCTCGATCAGGTCGAATTGCCGATGAGCCGGTAGAAGGCCCAGAAATACGGGTGCTGCCAGCGCGGATTGGCCGAACGGACATCGAGCTGTGCGGCGCGCAGCGCCTCTGCCTTGCTCTGGCCCTGTAGCCAGTGGAAATAGAACCGATCGGCCAGCACGGCTGACGCCTCGTCGTCCACGCGGATGGTGGAGGCGATCACCGAGCGGGTGCCGGCATCCAGGAAGGCGCGGGCGAAACTCATGAGTCCGCTGCCGCCGCGGGAAAGCTGTCGGGCCGCCTCGCAACACGACAGATAGATGAGATCCGTCCGCAATTCCAGGGCCGCCACCGCGGGAATGGTCAACGGCACCGACTCCTGGGCTCCGGCCAGACGCAAGCTGGCCTGGGACGGCAGCCCCTGGCGCACCATGGCGTGCGAGGCGATATGAATGATCCCGAACTGGTCGAGACTCAACTCGGCGATACGGCTCCAGCTCGCTTCGGGGCCGACCCGCACCACGGCGTTGCCGTTCGGCCACTGGGCGGCAACCTGTCGGGCTTCCGCTTCCGCGTGTCGCAGGTCGCGTGGTTCGGTACTGTCCTCCGACACGCCGCCGGCGCTGTCGAATCCCACCGTCAGCAGCCGCTGCTGCCCGGCCGGGCGACCAGCCGCAGTGGCGGCCCGGAAGGTCGCCAGCGAGGGCGCCTCCACCACACAGCCGTGATCCACCACGGACACGGGGTCGCCTCCGTCAGGGGACTCCATTGTCAACCCGCACCACGGCATGGCGAACAGGACATCGTCGGGGACGATCCGCAGGAGCCCGTCCGCGGGCCACACCTTCGCCACCTCACCCAGCAGCACCCGCCCGATTTCCCCGGCCAGTTCCGGCGTCACCGGCCGATCCGGTCGACTCATGTCCAGGAGAACCGGCGCCACGAGCTGCAGCAGTTCAGGCCGGCCCGCTAAGGGATAGATCCGCACCGTTTCCGCAAACCCCACCCACATGAACGAGCGCGTCGTGCCGACGAAAAACGCCAGCAGCACCGAATGGTCGTTGCTTACCAGATCCGACAGGACGGCCTCGTGGGACTTGCCGGAACTTCCTCCGGTCCGGGCGCCCCAGCGGTTCCCCTCGGCCAGCAACAACGTGTGCCGGCCGGGATCGGTGTGCGCCAGCAGACTCGGATAGTCGACGTAGAGTCCCAGCAATATCTCGGTAACATCGCGATACGCATCACCGCTGAAGGCGCGTAGCTCCGCGATCTGTTCCTGGTCCCCTTCGCGACGGAGCAGTTCGAGCGCATCCAGCAACGTCTGCTCGGCCAGGCGGGGCTGATCGAGTGCGGCCATGGCACGTCCCTGCTCGATTCGCAGTCGCGCCACCACATCCGGCGGCGAGTATCTGGTGATGAGCGCCGCGGCCTGGCGGAATCGCGCCAGCGCCTCCTCGTGCCGACCCTCACGGGAAAAGGCGATGCCGAGGAACAGCCGCGAGGAGAGACGGGTCCGGAAACGGCCGCCGAACTCCGCCGCCTCTTCGGGTCCCAGGAACAGGTTGCGCGCCTCGGCATATTTCGCTTCTTCCAGGAGGATGTGCCCCAGGTGAAAACGCGCCACCGCGGCCTGATCCGGATTGCTGGCCGCTTCGGCGAGACTCAAGGCCTCGGCAAACGCCTCCTGGGCCGACGAAAGATCACCCCGCAAGAGCGCCAGCTCGCCGCTGGCCCGTTGGTATTCCCATTCCATGCCCTCGCCACCCCGGGCCAGTACGGCGCTGTGCGCCCGATCGAGGGCCTGCCGCGACATCCGGAATTCACCCTGGCGGGCCAGGAAGTCAGCGGTGGCGATCTCGAATTCCGCCAGCAGGTTCTGATCGGGCAGCGTGTCGTGCAACACGCCGCGCAGCTCGCGCAACCGCACGATGGCGCGGTAGGCCATATCCGGCTGCCCCATCTCCAGACCGCTCCGGATCATTTCCAGCAGGACCTGCGCCTCCTCGCCGGCCAGCGAGGGGCCCGACATTTCTCCCGTGGCCAGGGAAAGTAGCGATTCGGCCACGGCGTAGGCGCCGATCTGGCAGTAGTAGGGCGCCTCGGAGAACAGCAGGCCCCGCCGGTTGCGGGAATCGTCGAAGGCGTCCACCCAGACCCGCGCCCGATCCAGATACACCCGGGCCGAGTCGAGCTGCCCGAGCTGCCGAAAATCGTAGGAGATGTTGACCAGGTTCCGCGGCGTGTTCAGGGAATCGGCGGCGGCGATGCCGTGGGCGAGGTTCCGCCGGTCCAGGGCAAGGGCGCCTTCGGCGTCTCCCAGCGCCCCACACATGGCCGCGGCGAGATTGGCGCTCTTGGCGAAGATCCAGGGGTAGTCTGCCTCGGTGGCGATACGCAGACAGTCCTCGAGCTTGCTCCGGGCGGCGCCGTATTCCCGCCTCGCCTCGAGCACGGAAGCAACGGTGATCATCCGCTGGCACTCGCGATAGGGGCTGCCCCCGGCGCGCGCCATGTCGACCGCCAGGACAGCGGCGTGCAAGGCGTCGTCGAGACGATCCTCCCGCAGGAGATACTCGGCGATCTTGTCCCACATGAACGCCGCCAGACCGCAACCCGCCGTGGCGTACGCCTGGGGCAGCCAGACGAGATGCCGTCGCACCGCGTGGAGGGTGTCCCCGTCCTGATCGCTGTCCACCTGGGCCAGCTTGATAGCCAGCCAGACCTGCTGAAAGGAATCGAGTGTGGCCATGCCCAGTTCGGCTCGCCGGTAGTGTTCACCGCGGGACCCGTAGCGGTAGTACCGTTTACCCAGCACGAACGAGCCGATGGCGCTGGTGCTGTCGGCCAGTTCTGGTTCGGCGAACATGGAGTCGCGTGTCGCCTTGCGACGGAGCAGGTATTCGTACTGTCGCGCGGCGTCGATCCAGAGGAAGTGGGTTGGCTCGTCGAACCAGCGGCTGTACAGCTCGTCGCCGGCTTGCTGGCGTTCGGCGGGGCGATGGATCCGTTCGACCAGGGCATTGTAGAGGGCGAGATCGTGGGCGAACTGGTTCTCGACGGCGGCGGCGCTCAGCCGTTCACGCCCCGCCGCCACGGCATCTCGCAGATCTTCGGATAGGGGCACCCCTTCCAGGTCGATAGAATATACGGGATCCCGGCCCGGCTCCCGTTCACAACCCCAGAGCTGTGCCAGCAACAAGCCGGCCAACAAACCGAACAGGATAGCAGCGGATTTCCGCAAAAGCAGCATGGTGGTCATCGTCGAAACCTTTCGCGGGTTTAATATGGTTGAGGTATCGGTAGCCGATCGTTAAGGTCAATCAACCCGGAAGAAACAGTAGCACAACCTGGACAGTCTCCCCAGCGCGCTATACCATTTTCGCATCAAGTGCTGCGAGGGCAAACTCTCTTCATCACGGCCCCCCGGGGGGCCAGGATTATCAATGTCCGATTCCCACCTCAGCGATCAAGAACTCGATGCGGCCATCACGGCCTGCGCCGCAGGAGATGACGCCGCCGCCGACACGTTGTGCCGCTTGCTGACGTTTCCCGTGCGCACGGCGGTCCTCGGCTTTCTGCACGCCCGGAATCTCGACGCGGACGACGTCATTCAGGACACGCTGCTGGCCGTCTGCCTGTACATCCGCCGGAATGATGGCTTCTCCGGCAACATAATCAAGTTCGCGGTGACCGTGGCCCGGAACCGCTGCCGGAACATTATCAACTGGCAACAGCGCCGGCCTCACCAACCGGTGGAGCCCATGGCGGAGTGGCTGGCCAATAACGAGCAGAGCCCCCTCGATCTCCTTCTGGCCGATGAAGTGGGTGCGCTGCTGCAAGCAACGCTGTCCGAACTCGACGCCCGGTGTCACCAGTTGCTCCGCGCGTTCTATCTCGAGGATAAGACCATCGAGACCATCCGTCAGGAGACCGACTTGAAGACCGTCCAGGGCATTTATTATCGCCGGGCGGTTTGTTTGCAGAGGATGTGCGAACTCTTGAAAATCCGGCTCTCGGATTGTTCGTCGCTGCAGAGTCCAGATTAGAGTCCAGAAGGGAGTCCGGAAGGGAGTCCAGAAAATCCGGATCCAGGTTCGTAGTCCGGATTTTTCAGGAAACGGAGTAGCACTCAGTCCCAGAGGTCATTCATGACAGATGTGAAAAAGGATTTCGATTACGAGTGCGTGGAGCCCGAGCTAGGGGCGCTCCTCTGGCAGTACGATCTGTCCGAGACGGGTTCCGACCTGCGTCGACGCCTGGATAATCACCTGGTCGTCTGTGACGCCTGCCGGCTGTCACGTAGCGTCGGCGAGAATGTCGCCAGCGGTTTGCGGGCCGGATCCCTGCACCTGCCACCGGCAATTGTCCAGCCGCTGCCTCGTCAAAGAACCGACCGAACCGTTGGCCGAACAACTGATCGAACAGATGAGCGGCCCGCAGCGGCCCGAACCCCTCTCGGTATCGTGGGCGGGCTGGCCCTGGCCGCCAGTCTGGCCCTGATTCTCTGGTTGCCGCCACTCCCGGTGGACCACGACCTCATCAGCCGCGACGATCCCGGTGCAGCACATTTTCTGCGGCCCGTGGAAGGCGAGGTGATCCTGGACAAGACGCCCACCTTGTCGTGGACCCCCATCGCAGGCGCCACTCGTTATCGGGTGACCGTGCAGGATCCGGACGGTACCTTCCACTGGCAAGGAACGACCAAGGAAACGGAACTGACCGTACCGGGAGCCAGTGCGGCGCCGGATCAAGCGCGGTTCCGGGCCGTGCTCGAACCGATTCCCGCCGACCTGGCGCAGCCGGAAGGCATCAGTGTATCCTTCCGCACCGGCGATCTCCGCGCCTACCTCGGTTTTCGGCTGGGGACAGCACATGCCTGGGTGCTCTGGCTCGGTTTGATCGGGGGCGGTTTGCTGGCCGCCACGGGATGGCTGAATCTCCGGCGAAGATCCGCGCCGGCCTGATCCGAACCGACGACTCGCGCGATAAAAGACGAGCCGGCGCTTTGCCAAACGCTGGCTCGATTCATTTCGTCTCGACTCCCGGTGACACCACGGCCGGAGCGTCGCCGCCACTTCCGGCGAAAATCACCTAGTCGGTCTCGGGCACCACGTGAATCCACTCGGGATGCAGCCCACTGTTGCCGGTGTGGATTCCGCAGATGGCTTCCCGGAGCTTCCGGGTGATGGGCTGCTCCGTACCGTCGGTCACCGTGTGGTCCTTGCCGCCGTAAGCCATGACGCCGATGGGGGTCACCACGGCCGCCGTACCGCAGGCCAACGCCTCCTTGAGTTTACCGTTATCGGCGTCGGCGCAGACCCGGGCCACGTCCGGATGCTCTTCCACCCAGTTGTATCCGAAATCGCGACAGAGGATGCTGATGGAGTCGCGGGTGACGCCGTCCAGGATGGTGTCGCCGGTGGGCGCCGAGATGATCTTGTCCTCGTAGACGAAGGCGATGTTCATGGCGCCCATCTCTTCGATCTTGCTCATGGTCCGGGCGTCCAGCCAGACGATCTGATCGAAGCCGTCGTTCTGCGCCTGCTTGATGGGCAAAAGCGCCGCCGCGTAGTTGCCGCCGGTCTTGGCGAAGCCGGTTCCGCCCGGGGCCGAGCGGACAAACTTCTCTTCCACCCGCAACCGCAACGGACTGATGCCGCGAGCGAAGTACGACCCCACCGGGCTGAGGATGACAAAGAAGAGATAGCTGTTCGACGACGCCACGCCGAGGGCCGGCTGGGTGGCGATCATGGTGGGCCGGATGTAGATGGCTTCCGGCGATTCGGGCACCCAGTCCCGATCCAGGTCGATGAGACGATCGAGTGCCTCCATGAACAGATCGGGATCCACCGGCGGCATGCACATGCGTTCACAGGAGACGTTGAAGCGCCGGATATTCTTGTCCGGCCGGAACATGTGCACCGTTCCGTCCTGCCCGTTCCTGTAGCCCTTCATCCCCTCGAAGATCTCCTGCCCGTAGTGCAGCACCTTGGCGGCGGGATGGAGGATCAGGTCGGCAAACGGTTCGATACGCGGATCGTGCCATTCGCCGTTGGCGTACTCCATCTTGAACATGTGGGGAGTGAAGACCAGCCCGAAGCCGAAATCACCGTCTGGCGGAGCGGGAGGGTTGGAGTGACGGGTGATCTTGATGGTCATTGCTGCCTCCTCACAAAAAACAGACCGGGATCCGGGGACGGACTCGTGATTCCGCCTGGGAGCGGCGCGTTACTTACGGAAAAAGTGTGGCCAACGGAATGGGGGAAATCAAGGGTAACTTGGCTTGCAAGGTTTGAAAAACGGACGGGCGCGGAAATCTGGGCGACTCGCTTGCATAAGAAAAGCGGGGTCGCATTTGCCCGGTCGACCCCGCGTCCTGTTCGCCGGTCACCTCGCGATACCGGCGCAACTCTTTCGAACATCACACAGCAGCAATTGCGAGGCCGTTGGCGGGTGCAATCTTCACTGTTGCAGTTAAAGGAGTTACCGCGATTTCTGCCTTTTACCAGCCCGGATCCTGGGCCGGAACTTGCCGACCCGTGTTACACAACACTGTATCCATCCGGCCAGGAAGGCTGCCCTTTAACAGGGGGGCTTGCTTCACAGAGCCTCGCCATCACGGCATCGATCACATGGGGGCTTTTCCCCAGCCAACATCGGAGTCAACTTCGCTCCATTCGATCTCGGGCGGTTCCGTTTCGAAATCCGTTGAAACGGTGTTGCTCGTCACCCGGCCAGAATGAACGACCAGGCTGTTCCCGAGACGCTGTCCCGTCAGCATGACCTCGAGTCCCGAACTCGGGGGAATATTTTCCCCCGGCTGGTCCGGTGAGGTCAGGATACTGTTTCTCGTGAACAGGATGTCGATCTCGCCGATTGTCCACCCATGGATCGAGTTTCGGTAAAGGGTGCCGCTGACAAAATCCATCGAGGGCATCGCCTCGGTCCGGGGTGCTTGCTCGGGACTCCAGTACTTTCCTTGCTTGTTTTTCGCCACGGAAACAACCGTGACGATCAGGATCATCGCTGCGATGCAGAGTCCAACGCTTCTGGGCCTGTGCCATGAACGATGCCTGGCATCTCTCTCCGTGGTATTGGTATCGTGCCTGTTCGACATCGGTGGTTCCTCCTTGTATATCATTCGCGCGGTGACGCCTCCGGCATACGGCTACGGATTGGGCTCGCCATCGGGTACGCTGCTACTGTTCTGGTCGTATCGTTCCTGCCACGACTGCACGATCAGCTGGAAAAACGTGGGGCCGATCCGCTGGACTTCGATGGTTGCGTCACTGGACTGGATGATCACGTTCTCGTTGACGACATCCGCGACCGGGCGTGAGGCGACGCCATCACCCAGGTCGACATCGCGCGGCATCTCTTCGCCCTCTTCGTCCTCGATGGCCGATCCGTCATCGTACGTCATCTGATAAAGCCAGGAGTGCCCGCCGGCCTCGCACTCGGCCATGACCGGAGCGAAGGCCGTGAAGACCACCGTTCCCGCCACGATGAGCGCCTGCTCGGTCACCCGCTCCCCGTCGTCATGCCAGAGATCAACGTACCATCCATCCGCGGTGCCGATATCCTCGATATGGCTGGTCTGGTCCTTGAGGTCGGACGGCGAGAACGTGAGTCCCGCATGACGATCGAAAACACAGTAGAAACTATTCTGGTTGGTGGTGCCGAAATCGTCCTCGGAGAGATAGGCGCCGGTGCCGAAATAGAGACAGATCATGTTCTCCTCGCCGTAAGCCGGCATGGGAGTGGCCGAAATCGGCTGATCACAGGTGAACAGTTCCGTGACATCCCAGTGCGTCGGATTCACGCTTCCTCCGATGGCGCAGCGCCAGACGCTCCCCAGCAGATCGGCGCAATACACCACATCCGCTTCACCATCCAGTTCGATATCAACGACTTTCGGTCGCGTGGCTTTATTGCGGTCACGACGTGAATTGCTCAACAAGATGGAGCCGAGCAGATCGCCGCTGGATACATCGTAGGCATAGAGATAGGCGTTGCCGTCTACCTCGTCCAGACCAGACCCCATGAGCGCAATGGTGTTGTCGCCGATCTGGGCGAATTCCACTTCCGAGGCATTGGGAATACCGTCGGGCAAGGTGGTTTGCCACAGTAGTTCAGGATAGGAGCCGTAAGTGACGTCGAGTGCGAAATACGACGCTCCGCCTTCCCGGCCTCCCGCCACCAGCACGGTTCGCCAGGCGCCGCCCACGAGGACGTCCCGCACCGAAGCGGTCTGATCGCAGGAATAGGTGTGGCAGTAGAACGAATCCGCCACCGCCCGCAGCTTCGGCAGTGCAAACTCGGGAATGAACGCCCAGGCCTCATCACCGTTTTCAGCATAGAAGGCGTGCATCATCCCGTCGTTCGCTCCGACATATACCATCCGGGGACGGTTTTGGTGGCTGGTGTAGAATGACTGGTATGACTCGTCCGGATTGAAGTTCATGGGCGGACCCACGATGACCGGCGTGGAGCTGACGATGTCGCCAAGTTTCCAGCTGGCCCGATTTCGAAAACCCGGGACCTCCTCGCCACGAGTCCACTCGATGAGGGCCTCGGCTTCTTCCTCGTCGTACACCCCCAAGGGATCCACCAATTCGCCGGCATTCCCGGCGTCGAACACGATGGCGTTCGAGCCGATGCCCGCGAGGATCGTCCGGTCGTCGGCCGAGCGGTTGGCCAGAATCTCTCCGGCCTCCCAGATGGGCGGGTCTCCATTATCGTAGGGAATCTGAAACGCCTCCAGGAACCCCTCCCAGGTGCCCGGCATGAACTTGCCCCGGAACATCCGATCGTCGTCACCGCGCTCGGTGGAGACGACCGCCACCGCCGACCCGGACGAGATCCGCATGATGATGTTCTGCATCACCGCCGACAGGGCGTAGACCAGCTGTGCCGCGTTGTGCGCGACGAAGTACTGTCCGTCACCATTCTCGGCCGTCTCCGCCAGCAACGGCGCGTCGATGCCGAAACCGACGGTGTAGGTCACGACGTTCTGGCCCTCGGGTCCGGTCTCGCCCGGTTCGCCCAAATCGGGCCGCAGATCGTTGTTATACAGGTAGTAGGCAACGTCGTCCATGTGGTCGCTGCATTCGTTGTACTCGTTGTATGGCGCCCCGATGCTCGCGCAGTTCCCGGGGTCGTTGCCGTCATTGTCCGCGTCCCACAGGTAGTGGCTGACGTCCCGGTCCATGGTCGGGAACCCGTCCGTGACGACGACCAGGAAGTTCTTCTGACACCAGGACGAGATCGGCGCGCTGGGCAGGTCATCGGAGAAGTAATCCAGGATGGTCTCCATGGCCTCGCCCGTCGGTGTCCACTTGTTGGCCGTGATGCCGTTGACGGAGGCACAGAGCGCCGTCTTGTTGGTCCCACACTTGCCGATGACATTGCCCGGGCCGTACAGATGGTAGACGGTCACCCCGAAGTCGATTCGTTCCGACCGCATGATGATGTCGACGACGATGTTCTTGAGGACCTGGATCCGCGACTCCCGGGGGATGTCGGCACGCTGTTCCTCTGTCGCGTGAAAATAGATCCAGTTCAGGTAATTGCCGTAATAGCGACCATATTCGCCGTTGTCGGAATTGACGAGATCCGCGCTCGGTGAACTGGGATAGCTCCAGTGGAAATCGTTGGGCTCGTACGTCCTGTCCTTGGTGATAAAGTACATCGCTGTCGAATAGAAAGACCCCGAGTACGTCGTGTGGGGGTTATAGGCGTGGTGATACATGATCTCGTTCATGGATCCCGAGTTGTCGAGCAGGAACATGACGTTCGCGTCGGTTGCAAACTGCTGAATGAACAGCGGCAACTCACAGTCCTGCCCTGATGACGATACCGGTATCGCCACGATCACGAGCAGGAGGAATGTCATTAACCAGAATCTGTTATGAATCTGGGGGATTTGACTCCACATCATACAACCTCTCCATTCTCTCCGTTGAGTACGGCTTGTTCTCTCGAGCAACTTCATCGGTTGTTTCCGGTCACGCCGCCTTTGCGCCAGACGCACGACGATCAATACCCGTCCCGGTAAAGGCGGCTCGCAACGAGCTGGATGTTGCTGCGTCCGTCACCCGCCGCCGCACCATCGGAATCGATCCGATAGTCGTAGTCCAGGTACTCCACCCCCCAGCCCGGTCGCGGGCGCTTTGACACATAGTGGCAGCTATACTCGAAGGCCTGCTCGCCATGGATTTCCGTCTCGTCTTGACTGGCCACCTCCAGGTCCACGAAGTCCTGGATGGCCGGCGGAGCTTCGGAGAGCCGCAAGAAATTGATGGCCGACTCGCCACCCGCATCAGCCGAATACAACGCGCTGATGTGCACCGATTCGGCGAAACTGGTCCGTTTTTCCATAGAGGCCAGCCAGGCTGCGCCCACGGCGATGACACTCAACACCAGAACCACCAGGAGGGTGGTCGCCATGGCGAATCCGTCTCTCGGAACCTGGCAGTTCGACATGTGATCGTTCATCTTCATCTCCTCGCCGTAGCGATGGTCCTGATGATTGCTAACCATTGCGCACAAAAATCCGGGTGGCGTAATTAACCGGTTCCCCGCGATCCGATTCTCCGGTGATATTGATATTCACAAACCGGATCAGCGTCCGATCCACCTGCGAGAGAGGCGGCGGTCCGATTTGATTGCCGTTGGCATCGAAGTAGGTGAAAACGAGGTTCGTGACATTGCGCAGGATCGTCTGCGGTCCGGTGCCGGGATCTCGAAGCAGTTCGCTCGCATCGTTGTCGAACCAGTAGTCGACCTGCTCTGCCGGTTCAACCGTCTCGATGACGCCGTCACCGTCCAGATCCATGCGGCACAATATCTGGCCGGCATCTGCGATGGCGAAGCGGTCAAAACCGATGTCCGTCGGATCACAGCCCACGGTGCGAATTTCGCGCGATACCAGGGAAAGAGCCGCTCTGACTGTTTGCTGGTATTCGACCCGCTCACTCACATCCGCATAGCTGTTCCGTGAATTGACCATGAACGTGAAGACGACTGTCATGACCACTGCGAAGATGGCCAGGGAAACCATCATCTCCACGAGCGTCATGCCGCTGCGATGTGCGGATTCTGGCGATGGTCTGAACTTGCTCACGGTCTACCCCAATCAGTTGTGTCAGCGCATGGACATCAGATCCGAGACAACGATGTTCTGGTTGCGCGCGCCGTCGAACCACATGACCTGTACCTGGATTTGATCCAGCCCGAACGAGACATTCTGGATGTTGGACCGCCACTGCAGCACACCGGTCTGGCCGGAGTCGGGCTGGGCATTGCCAAAACCCGCCCCCTTCATCTGCTCCAGTTGGGTCTGGGCCAGATTGACCGCCTGGGTCAGACGGTCGGAACGTCTCACTTCCACCCTGGCGCGCGACTGGACCATGGCCAGGGGAACGATCCCGATGGCCAGGATCATCATGACCACCATGATCTCCGTCAGGGTGAAACCATCACGCCCCAACCAGGGTAGCTTCTTGTTCGTCTGCGGTCGCGGTCCCGCCGCTCGAGATGGGTTCCGTCCTGCCATGCTCAGTTCACCTCCACGATACCGGTGGGCAAGAGCGTGACGGTGCGGTTGCCTGCATTGCTCTGGAGATTGAAGACCTTCGCCTCCGACATTCCCCAGGGGAAAAAAATGGCGGAATCGGCCATGGCCAGGGTCACATCGCCCTCGAATTCCCGCTCTCTGACAATCGCTCCCGTCGTGGTATCGGTCACTCGATACCGTTCGTTCTCGGTCGTCACCCGGAAAACTCTTCCATTGGTTATCGACATCTGACGGGCAAAATTGAGGTCCGCCGCCATTTGGCTCGTCGAGGTGTCCAGGCGATTGGTCTGGACGTATTTGGATACAGCCGGAAACGCCATTGCTGACAGGATCCCAAAAATCCCGATCAACACCATCGCTTCCACCAGGGTAAATCCTGTACGATTTTGCATGACTCCGTCCCGATCCTTCCCCAAGGAAATCCGTGTTCGGTAGTGAACAGACCTGGCAACGATGAAGAGCAGCAAGGGGTATGCCAAAAATGGTTATTATAACCTGCTGTTATTCAACGGGTTGTGGCTGTAGCGGCTGGACCGATGAGTCATATTGCAATCCAAACCGGAACTCCTAAGCTCGGAATGCAATACGCGCCAATTGAAGAATAACCAGTTCAAGGGTTCATCGGGGGAAAGAAAATGGGAGTGATAATCCCGATAATCTCACCCGCTAACCCTTGCCGGGTTGGGCCTGATCAGGCCTCTCCGGACATCTGTTTCGGCCGTTCAGCCACGTTTTCTTCCAGCTCGTTGGCGGACGGCTCCTTGTCCGCAGGCGTCGCCGGCAGGGTGAACCGACCGGCGAATCCCACCAGCAATTCGAAGAAACCGGAGCCGGCCAGGACCAGCACCACGCCCACCGCGTCAGCAATGAGCGGGCCAATAGTGACCGACAGCAGGGAGAGGGGACCGATGATCGCTCCCAGCCAGCCGAAGATCCGGCCACGCTGTTTTTCGGGGGTCTCGCGCTGCAGAAACGTGGCGAGACTGATCTGGGCGATGGTGCCCACGGCGCCGAAGCAGCCGAACAGCCCGAGGGCCAGCCAGTAGTTGTGATTGACGGCGAACAGCATCAACAGCAAACCATCGATGGCCAAAAGCCAGGTGACGGTGCGGAGCGGCCGGCGTCCGGCCAGGAGGATGCCGCCCACCAGGGCGCCGGCGATGCCGCCCAGACCGGAAGCGGAGAGGACGAATCCCAGCGCCGCATCGCCTTGACCCAGAACATCCTTGATGAACAGCACCACCAGTGGTGTCTGCATGGCGGTGACGAACACCGTGGCGCTCAGGAACAGGAAAGCGAAGCGGAGCCGCGGCCGGCCCCACAAGATGGTGATCCCTTCCCGAAGTCCGCGCCAGGCCCGCAAGGCGATGGTGTCGCCGGGAGTGAGTGGACCGGCGGCGCGACGTCTGGCATCCGCCCCGGATTCGAGATAGGTAAAGCGGCGCAGCAACAGGATCCCCGCCGAGGCCAGGAACGTGGCGGCATCCAGCCAGAACGCGGTCCCGGTTCCCCAGACGGCCACTATAGCGCCCCCGATGGCCGGTCCCACCAGCAACACCACGTTCTTGGTGACCATGGCCAGGGCGTTGGCCTTGTCGAGCTGTTCGCCCGGCACCACGTCCGGAACCAGCGCGAGGCGGGCCGGGCCGGTGAACTGACGGCCCACCGCCAGCAGGGCGGCCAGGAGATACACCTGGTTCAGGCTGCCGGCGAACGGCAGCGCAGCCACCACCAGCGCGCTGCCCACCTCGCTCCAGACCATGACCGCCTTGCGGCTGTACCTATCCAGGATCAGACCGGCGAGAGGCCCCAGGAGAATGGCCGGCAGGATCTGCACCGCGGCCAGCAGGCCGAGATCCACCGCACGTCCAGCCAGCCGGTAGACCAGCAAGTAGAGGGCGATGACGGCGATCTTGTCGCCGAGTCCCGAGACGACCGAAGCCGACCAGACCGTCAGAAAACTCCGGTTGGCCAGCAAGGCCCGCACCTGATTCATGACTCCTCCGTGAGTCTTACCGCCGGCCGTGAAGCCAGCAGGCGCTGCAGCTCTTCCTTGTTCAAACGGACCGCGGCTCGACAAAAACCGTCCCCGTACTCTTGCTCCAGCACGGAGCCGGTGCGGTGGTAGATCCCCAGGCAGCCGAGGTCCGTGAGTGGAATTTCCAGCTGGTAGATCTGTTCCTTGCCGAGCAGCAAGTTGGCTATGGTGTCGGTCACGCTGGCCGCTCCCGACTCGGCGGTGGCGGAAACAAACAGCGCCCCCGGGTAACGCCGCGAGAACCGGTTGGAGACATGTCGGTCGGCCACCAGGTCCATCTTGTTGAAGACGTACAGGGTCGGTTTCTCCGTGGGCACGATGTCGGCCAGAACCGTGTTGACGGCCGCGATCTGTTCCTCCGGATCCGTGCTGCTGGCGTCCACCACATGGACCAGCAGATCCGCATCGACCACTTCCTGGAGCGTGGCCTTGAAGCTCTCCACCAGATTATGCGGCAGCCGGCGGATGAAGCCCACCGTGTCGGTGAGCAGGAACTGCCGCCGTTCGTCGATCTCCACCCGCCGGGTGGTAGCGTCAAGCGTAGCGAAGAGCTTGTCCTGCACGTAGACGTCGGCATCGGTGATGCTGTTGAGCAAGGTAGACTTGCCTGCATTGGTGTATCCCACCAGAACCGCCCGGTACAGCTCGCGGCGGCGGTGGCGCTGAATCTTCCGTCCGGCGACGATTTCCCGGAGTGATTTCCGGAGTAGCGAGATCCGGTGGCGGATGAGTTGCCGGTCGGTTTCGATCTGGGTCTCACCCGGCCCGCGGGTGCCGATCCCACCGGCCTGACGTTCGAGATGTTTCCACAAACGCGCCAGTCGCGGCATCATGTACTGGAGCTGGGCCAGCTCCACCTGGAGCCTGGCCTGATGGGTCCGGGCGTGTCGCGCAAAGATGTCCAGGATCAGTTCCGTCCGGTCCAGGACGTTGACTTTCAGCTCCTCTTCCAGATTCCGCCCCTGGGCCGGCGCCAGCTCGTTGTCGAAGACCACCAGGTTGGCCTCGAGGTGCGTGAGCTTCTGCTTGACCTCGGCCAGCTTGCCCTTCCCGACGAAGGTCCGCGCGTCGGGACGGCGGCGATTCTGCTCCACCACCCCCACGACCTGGCCGCCCGCGGTTTTCACCAGTCGCGCCAGCTCCTCGGTATCGGCATCGCCGCCCAGTTCGTACCCGGCGGCAGTCGGCAGGTTCACTCCGACGAGGACCACGCGTTCATGCAGGCCGGTTGAGTCCGTGACATAGTATCCGTCTTCTTGGCGCATGGGCTGGTATCCCGTCGTTCCTTTTGGGTGGGGCGCGCGCCTGCTCGTTCTGGCGACGCAGTTCTTCGCTCTGTCTTCCGCTTAGTCTTCCGATCAGTCCTTCGCTTAATGCTCCGGCTCAGCTGCCTCGATTTCCTGATGCCATTTTTCCCACAGCGCCAGCTTTTCGGCAAGTCCCTGCTCGATCTCGGCACATTGCCGCGCCGCGATCACGCGGGCGTCGGTCTCCAGATCGGCCGCGGCCATCTGCGCCAGCAGTTCGTTCCGCTCGGTCTCGAGGGCGGAAATTTCTTCTTCCACGGAGGCGATCCATTGCTGCCGGCGCGCCTGTTCATTCTTGCTCAGGCCGTTCGTGATGGCCGCCTGACGCCGGCCCGCTTTTTCGCTGGTGGCCGGGCGGGTGACGGCCTGCCGGCGGTTTTCCGCCGCGAACATGGCAAGTTGCGCCTCGCGCTGTTGGTGGTACTCGTGATAGTTACCGAGAAACAGCGTGACCCTTCCTGCGGACTCCGAGTCGGCCGCGGGAAAGACGATGAGCCGCTCGACGATCTTGTCCAGAAAACGTCGGTCGTGCGAAACCACGATGAGGGTGCCGTCATAGTGGGTCAGCGCCTCCTCGAGGGACTCCCGGCTGCTGATGTCCAGATGGTTCGTCGGCTCGTCCAGCAGCAAGGTGTTGTGTCCCTCGGTGATCAGGCGCAACAGGGCCAACCGTCCCCGCTCGCCGCCGGACAACCGCCCCACCGGCCGATCGATCTTGTCGGTATCGAAACCGAACGCCGCCAGCCGGGAGCGGAGCTGTCCAATGGTGGCGGCGGGATCCACGGCGGCCAGTTCCTCCATGACCAGGTGATGATCCGAGACGCTCAACAGCTGCTGATCGTAGAACCCGAGGTCCACGTTATGCCCGCTCTTCACCGTGCCGCTGTCCGCCAGTTCCCGACCCGAGAGTAGACGGAGCAAGGTGGTTTTGCCGCAGCCGTTGGGCCCCACGATGCCGACCCGTTCGCCCCGGGTGACCAGCAGGTCCAGATTTCGGATGAGTTGGCGTCCGCCGTACCCCTTGTGGATCCCTTCGGCCTGCAACACCACGCTGCCACTGGGCTGAGCGGGTGCGAAGGAGAGTCGAAAGCCCGATCGCTCCGTCACCGGTTTATCCACCAGTTCTTCCCGGGCGAGTTGACGCCGGCGCGACTGGGCCTGCTTGGTTTTCTGGCCGGCCAGATTTCGCTGGATGAAGTCCTCGGTGCGGCGGATCTTTTCCTGCTGTCGCTCGTAGGCCTCGAGCTGTTGCCGCCGATGTTGCCGGTTGGCTCGTTCGAAGAATGTGTAATTTCCGTTGAAGAGAATGACCTTGCCGTGCTCCAGGTACACGGTCTGTTCCGCGGTGCGGTCCAGGAATTCCCGGTCGTGAGAGACCAGCACCGCCGCGCCGGGGTACTGCTGGATGAAATGCTCGATCCACTCGCACGACTCCAGATCGAGGTGGTTGGTCGGCTCGTCCAGCAGCAACAGATCGGCCCGAGTCAACAAGATGGACGCCAGCGCCGCCCGGCGCCGCTCACCACCGGACAGGCGGCTCACCGGTCGCTGCCAGAAATCCGGCCCCAGGCCGACCCCGCGCAGTGCGGTCTCGAGCCGCGGTCGCAGGGTATACCCCTCGTAGCGCTCGAATTCCGCCTGCAGCAGGCCCTGACGTTCGATGAGCGCTTCCTGTTCCGCGGGCTCCGCCGCACCGCCCAGAATCTCCGTCAGGTCGGCCAGTTCCTGTTCGAGTTCCAGTTCCTTGGCGAACGCTTGCAACAGCACGTTGTCGTACAGCGTGCGTTCTTCGTCCCACTGCTGGATGGGGGCCGTCTCCTGTCGTAGCCGGCGGATCGACAGCTTGCCGGAGACTTGACGTTTCCCACGCTGCAGCGGCAGATCACCGGCAAGCAGCGACAGCAGGGTGGTCTTGCCCACTCCGTTGGCGCCCACCAGCGCATACTTGACGCCGGCAAAGACGTTCAGGTTGACCTGGCGGAGGATCACCTCCCGACCGAAGTCGAAACTGGCCGACTGCAAGGAGATCAATGACATCGTATTCGTTTCTTCGAAGTCCCGGGCGTTTTACCGGGCCTGGCTGAAGTGAAGAATCCGTCGGGCGCACACATCGGGTAGGGCGGGGCCTCGCGGCCCCGCTCTCCCACACCACCGGGCATACGGTTCACGTACCACGGCGGTTCATGAGACATATTGAAGACGTCGCAACTCGTCCAGCAGACCCACGAGACCACAGCGATCAAAGTAGCTCTTGGGGATGGCCTGGTTCATATGCGAGGCTCCGGAGTTCCACCAAGGGCCACGGCCATTGGTGGCGGATTTCCTCGCCCGTACCTCGTCCAACCCACGTCGCATCAATTTCCGGGCTCGGGTCCAAGGTCGCTTCCATTGACGCCAGAGGATGTTCCGCAGTTTCCGGCGGACCCAACCATCCAACTCCTCGAAGATGCCCTTGACCTCCGCCAACCGGAAGTAGTTGATCCAGCCCTTCAGAAGCGGCTTCAAGTCTTCGGCGATGAACCGGCCCAGATTACGGCCACG
>JBDRBC010000174.1:0-3253 GCA_043823125.1 bacterium
AACAAGCTGTTGGACTATTTCCTCATCCGGCCAAATCTCCGCGAACTTCCTCATATACAACAGGTTGGTCCGGCTCAGCCCCTTCATCTCGGGGAATTCCCGACGGAGATCGTTCGCGAGCCGCTCGATGACCTTCCCGCCCCAGCCCACGGTTTCCTGCCGAGCGATGATCTCTCTACCTATCTGCCAGTAGAGAAGCATGAGTTCCTGGTTGTGCAAACCAAGTTGCCACCACTTGGTTTGCACAACTGAAACCTTCAATCAGCCGGCCACAAACCTTGCAATCAGCCGACATAAAACCTTGCAATCAGCCGGCCATTGAATTTACAATCAGCCGTCATGAGTACCAGCCGACTCTACCCGCGACACCTGGAGGCCCGCCTCGTCGAGGCACTGGCCGATAGTCCCGTCGTCCTCGTACACGGGCCGCGCCAGTGCGGCAAGACCACACTTACCCGTTTGGTCGGTGATCCGCGTGGATACACTTATTTCAACTTCGATGACGATGTGGCCCTCGCCGCAGCCCAGGCTGACCCGGTCGGTTTCGTATCGGACCTGCCCGAACGGTCGATCCTGGACGAAGTCCAGCTGGCGCCCGGGCTTTTCCCGGCTCTCAAGCGCGCAGTGGATCGTCGACGTAGTCCGGGCCGTTTCCTGCTCACCGGATCATCCAACGTACTGCTCCTGCCAAAGCTCGCCGAATCGCTGGCGGGCCGCATGGCGATACTGCAGCTCGGACCGCTGACACAGTGCGAACTGGCCCGCCACGATTCCGGGTTTCTCGAGACACTCTTCGCGGGCGCATTCAAAACCCGAACCCTGGATCGCCTCGGACACGAACTTATCGAGCGTGTGGCCGCCGGTGGCTTCCCGGCCGCTCTCGCCCGCAAAACAGCTCGACGCCGGGCGACCTGGTACCGGGACTACATCGAAACCCTGATCCAGCGAGATATGCGTGATCTGGCCCGCATCCGCTCGCTGAACGCCCTCCCCCGGTTGCTCACCCTGGCCGCCGGGCAGACGGCGCGTCTGCTCAACGTGAGTGATCTCGCCGGCCCATTCCAGCTGAGCCGCCCGACCATCCGCGACTACATGACACTGCTCGAACGAGTCTTCCTCCTGGAGGAGCTCCCACCATGGCATTCGAACCGCCTCCGCCGTCTCATCAAGACGCCCAAGCTGCACCTGGGCGATACGGGTCTGGCCTGCGCTCTGCTCGGCCTCGATGCCGCCGGTCTGGCTGGAGATCGCCAGACGTTCGGTCAGATTCTCGAGACCTTCGTTTTCCAGGAGCTCCGCCGCCAAGCAGGGTTTCACCCAGACGAGATCCGCTGCTTCCATTTCCGCGACAGGGACGACTTCGAGGTGGATATCGTTCTGGAACGGGGCGGCCGCGAGCTGGTGGGTGTCGAGGTGAAGGCAGCGGCGAGTGTCAACAGAGCGGACTTTCGTGGGTTGCGCAAGCTCCAGGAATTTGCGGGAAAGCGGTTTTCGGCGGGGGTAGTGGTTTATGACGGGGAGATGACGGCTGGGTTTGGTGATGGGTTGTTTGCGGTGTCGGTTCGTCGGTTGTGGGAGGCGTCGTGACAGGTTGAAATCAATCGAAAAATACCCATCTTACGTCAGGCTGAGATGCTAGAGTGATACGATGTAACGTGTGCCGATCACCACAGCTAAAACCCATTGCCTCACTTGATGCGATATCCATCGTTACGTGAAGACAGCCTTATCGACTAGACCTTCAAATCATACAGGAGACCCTCATCATGACCATTCTCTCCACCACCGGCCAACATTGCCCCGTCACACGCTGTGTCGCCGGTTTTCTGGCGCTGCTCTTGGCCAGTCAGTCCCTCCTGGCAGGCTGCTCATCGAGCACCAACCCGCAACCCGAGCCGGAGCCGGAACCCCAATCCCAGCCGGTGGACGGTAACGTCGACACGAACGAAATCGGCGGCAGTGAGCTGAAGATCATCTCTGCCTGGGCAGACGAGGTCAGCGTTGGCGGTGGCGGTGACTTCACGGTGGACGTATCCAAATCCGGCACCCAGTTGCTATTCGCAGTGGACAATGTGGATTCCCTGCGCGCGCTCTGCCTCTCCATCCCCACCCCGGCCGCAAAGGACAGCACCGGGTTGCTGGTGAACGCCAGCTCCACGGCCATGTCACTGGTCATGATGACCCCCGGCGTACTGGTCCTGGATCCTGCCGCAGCCGCCGTTCGCACCGAGGAGATCCGGGCGCTCGCCGAGTTCACCACCCTCACCGATCTGCTGAGCGCTTGGCTGACCACCCAGTGCCTCTCCACGGCGCTAGCGGATCAGGACGTCGCTGCAGCCCTGGATGCCTGCGTCACCGCCTGGGTCGAGACCGATGGTGAACCAGGGCCAATGCGGTACAAGAGCGAACCGGTGCCGCCAGATTTCGATGGCTGCCCGAATTTCTGGGCGCAGGTGACAGACCAAGAGGCCCGTTCATACGTCGAGATCACCCTCGCCAATCAGTCCTGGCGATATGTCACAATCTTCCGGCGCCTGCTCGACGAACACAGCACACCGGTGAACCCCGGAACTCACGAGTACTTCGATGCGCCCATGCCCGGCGCCACGCCCGTGGGCTGGCTCTGTCTGTTCCAAGGTGACTGCGGCCAGCCAACCAACTGGACAGATCACGTCGATTTCACCTGTCTCAGTCGCGTGGCCAGTGCCGAGTACTACGTGCACGGCTGGGGCGGGCAAGCCGGTATCGACTTGCCGGCTGGCATGACCGAGAGCGAAGAGAAACGCCGGGACCGGGTCGTGGTCAGCACCCTCGACTACCTCGTCCTGCCAGTGCTGGGCCTGTTCACCGGCATCATACCTTCCAACACGGACCTGTATCAGATCGCCCACCTCATCCAGGACACACCGGGACTGTCGGCAAACGTGGCCGCCATCATCATCCGGATGTTCGAGGCCTCCAGCCCGGCGGAATTCGGTGGTGAGATGCTGGTTCTGATGCGCATCCTGGCGGGATTCGTCCTCTTCAACTCGACGGTCTGGGCCTGGCTCGGATTCCCGATGGCACTCATTCCCTTTCTCGGCGCCATCTCGCTGCTCTTCAACGCCGCCTTCACCTACACCAATCTCGCCATGGTGCTCGTCTCCTGGGCTCTGGTCCCGCAAACCTGCAAGGTGGTCGTGTCGAGTCCCTGGGCCGACGAACCCTGTGATGACGTGATTCCACCGGACGCAGTGACCGACCTGCGCGTCGT
>JBDRBC010000175.1:0-2457 GCA_043823125.1 bacterium
GCCTCGGGCATTCCGCCCACGACCATGTAGTCCAGCAGGAAGCCCGTCAGCCTGTCGTGGACGGGTTGGGGCGATTCCCGCCCCAACCTCATCTCCATCAACGATTCCAGCAGGACCCCTTCTCCCCGCGCCCTGAGAAATTCGTCGAACGACGCCGGAAAAAGGTAGCAGAATTCCACCCGGCCCGCGGGGAACGACCACCCCTCGGCCTTCATCCGCACTTCCAGGAGCGAGCCGGCCGCCATGACGTGAAGCTCCGGCAATTCCTCATGGAAAAAGCGCAGGAGCTTGATGGCCGGCGCGGAATTCTGGATCTCGTCGATGAAGAGGAGCGTCCGTCCCGGGATGACCCGCCGGTTGGAAACGGCCTCTATGCTTTGTATCACGTCCGCGATCTCTTTGACTTCCGAGAAGATTCTCTTGATGTGGTCTTTTTCCAGGTTGAGCTCAATGAATATCTCGAACTCGTGAGCGAATTTCCTCACCAGGGTTGTCTTCCCTGTCTGCCTGGCGCCGCGCAACACGAGCGGCTTGCGGCCAGGCCGGCGCTTCCATTCCAGGAGGTGTTTTTCTATCTTTCTGTCAAACATGCGGCAAGTGCGCCATAAAGAATAGGTTCTTTGCAACACCAACTGGACAAAAGAGTATACTGTTTAGGCCCAAAGTAAGGTAACGCTGCACCGTTCTCAGGGGAGTTCGGGGACACACTATCTAATCTGAAGTTCCCCTCCTCCGTTTTCTGAAAAGATCTTCCAAAAGAAAGACAATTCTGGTGTTTTCATGCAGTTCGCGTTGACATGTAGAGTGCCCACGACGAACCCGGGTCGTCAACGTTCCGCGACGCTGTTCTGCGGGCGATGAAGCGCCTGGGTTTCGATGAACTCATCGCTTCGACGCGCTCACGCGAGCGGGATCTGGTCCTGGGCATGGTCGCGGCCCGCCTCATCGAGCCCGACAGCAAGCTCGCCACCACACGCTGGTGGCACACGACGACGCTGCCCGCGGAGCTCGGCGTCGCCGACGCCGACGAGGACGATCTCTACGACGCCATGGACTGGCTGCTGAAACGACAGCCGAGCATCGAGAAGAAGCTCGCTGCCAGGCATTTGAAGGAGGGAGGGTTGGTCCTGTTCGACTTGACCTCGAGCTATTTCGAGGGTGTCACGTGCCCTTTGGCCGCACACAACCGGGACGGAAAGAAGGGAAAGCTTCAGGTCAACTGGGGCCTGCTGAGCGACGATCGGGGTCGCCCCGTCGCGGTCTCGGTGTTCAAGGGAAACACGGGCGATCCCAAAACGCTGATGCCACAGGTCCGGAAGGTTAAAGAGGACTTCGGCATTGAAGCGATGGTGATGGTCGGCGACCGGGGCATGATCACCCAGACGCAGATCGATGAGATCAAAGGGCTCGACGGAGTGGACTGGATCACGGCGCTGAAGACGGAGGGGATAAAAACGCTCGTGGAAGGCGGGGCCCTGCAGATGGAATTGTTCGACGAGCGCAACCTCTTTGAGATGACGCATCCCGACTATCCGGGCGAGCGCTTGGTCGCCTGCCTGAACCCCGAGCTTCGCAAGCTGCGCGGCCACAAACGCCGGTCCCTGCTCGAGGCGACAAGCCGAGAATTGGAGAAGGTCCGGTCCATGGTTGAGCGGGGCAAGCTCAAGGGCAAGGGTCCGGACGAGATCGGAGTGCGGGTCGGCAAGGTCGTCAACAATTACAAGGTGGCCAAGCACTTCGTGCTGGACATCCAGGAGAGCCGCTTTGACTTCCACATCGACGAGAAGAAGGTAGAGGCCGAAGCCGCGCTCGACGGGATTTACGTGATCCGCACGAGCTTGGACGAGAAGCGTTCATCCGCCGAAGACGCGGTGAGACACTACAAGAAGCTCGTCCTCATCGAGCAGGCCTACCGCTCGTTGAAGACCATCGACCTCCAGACCCGCCCGATCCGCCACCACACCGAGGACCGGGTCCGAGCGCACATTTTCCTGTGCATGCCGGCCTGCTACGTGGAGTGGTATATGCGCGAGGCGTGGCGGTCACTGTTGTTTTGCGACGAGGATCAGGAGGCGAAGAAGACCCGCGATCCGGTGGCGCCGGCGAAGCGCTCGGAGGCGGCGCTGAACAAGGTTCACTCAAAGGTTCTCGATAGACGGGACCGAGGTCCACAGCTTCCAGACCTTGCTCAAGCTGCTCAGCGCCGTCGTGCGCAACGTTTGCCGCGTGCCGAGGGTGGGCCACGACGCGCCCACCTTCGAGGTTGTCACCACCCCGAACGCGAAGCAACAACGAGCCTACGATCTTCTGGAGGGCATCGAAGTGTAGGCAGAACAGCGAAGTCGACTTCTGGCAGATCCTCTTAAATTATCAGCAGATCCCTTGAAAGGTGGCGGGGAACTTCAGTCTAAATGGCCCTGCAGGGTCCAGAGGAGGATGGCGACCGGAACTGATGTA
>JBDRBC010000176.1:0-20800 GCA_043823125.1 bacterium
CGCAACGACAGAGGATGATTTTGGGGCGACTCAAGACGGCGCCTCCTCACTGCTGGGGGCGAGGCAAGCCGCTGCACTCTGGCCCAACGCCTCGCCACCCACCCACAGTTCGATACCACCGGGCAGGACGGTGTGATGGTCCGCCGCCGCGGCCGGATCCGCTGCTGCGGGCAGATACCCTCCGTACTCGGGCCTTAACACCAGGTCGGCGCCGAGCTGGTACGGGATATCATAGACCGGTTTGCCGCGCCGAGCGACGATGGCCAGGTCGGCGGTGAGGATCAACGGTGGCGCTGTGCCGGCGTTCGCCGAGAACTCGAGGGCGAGCGGCGACCTCGAGAATCTTCCGATGGGATTTCCGGACCGACCCGCCCGGGCGGCCGTCAGCTCCAGGCCGGCGTGCAGCGGCCACGGCATGGCGAGGGCGGCCTCCAGTTCATCCTGCCAGCCGCCTGCGGTGAGCACGAGTTGTACCCGTGCGCCCCGGACCTGCAGCAGAGCGGCGGCCAGCCACAGATCCAGCCCGCCGCCGCAGACGATCACGTCCCGCTCGGCCACCTGGAGCCGATCGTGACAGAGCAGGCGGTAGAGTGCGCGGGGACCCCAGATCCCCGGCAGGTCGTTGCTCGCGAACAGGCCGATCCGGTCCAAAGCGCCGGCGTGCCAGGCCACGGATCCGGCCCGCACGGTGGCCAGTCCCTCGGCATTGCGCAGCAAGAGCTGGTCAGGGGGATAGGCTGCCACCACCCGGTTCGACCAGGCCGTGTCCAGATCAGGGTGGGCGAGGAATCCATGACGCGCCGCCTGGAGCTGCCGCCAGGCCCGCGCCAGGACCGTCAACCCGCACATCTCCGGTCCGAATGCTGTCGCCAGCTCGGCCAGGGCCCGCCAGCGGTGGCCGCCAGGTTCCGGGAAGTCGTCCACCAGCAGCACACGTCCGGCAGATTGACCGACAGCTCGAGTCGCGGCCAGGAGTCCGCTCGATCCGCCCCCCACCACCACCCGGTCGAACCGACCGAGATCGGCCTCCGCGCGGCCGGAGGCGGCCTGGTGCGAGGCCGAGGGGGAGTACCAGCTACCCGGCTCCGGGAGTTTCCCGAAACCGGTCAACGGTCGTATGCCCTTGAGGAACAGCCGGGACAACCAGGCGGGGCGGGTGAACCACTTGAAGTAGAAACCGCTCGGAAGCAGACCCTCGCTGCTGGCGACGACCCACCGCAGCAGTCGGCCGTACCAGGCGCCACTGCCCTGTCGTTCCACCCGCAAGCCGTCGCGCACTTCGGTGAGGCAGGCGCGGACGTTGGGTTGCCCGTCGATGCGCATGAGGCAGTCGGTGCACTGTCCGCGCGCGCAGTGCAGGCCGCGGGGCCGGCCGTATTTGGGGCTGTGCGACAGCACCCGGATGCCGTGTTCCCAGAGCGCCACCGCCACCGAACTGCCGCGACGGCAGTTGAGCGGTTTGCCTGCAAAAAGGATGGTCACCGTGGAGGGCAACATGCCTGGTCTCTCCGGCGCCGCCGATCAGGTCATGGCGTGACGCGGGGCGCCGCGACGGAAATGATCCGAACGCAATAACCCGAACCAGGATAGGTCAACCCGTTCCCGGCGGCAAGCAAGGTAAACTCGCCTTTCGAAGCGGGTATCGCTGACTATATTTGTCTAAACCCCGTTCCCGCTGCCTAGCAGCCCGTTGAAGAATTCCGGATTGAGCCAGGTGCGCGTGACCGATTTTTCGCCGATTAACGAGGTGCCGCGATGACGCCAGAAAACTTTGCCAAGATTCGCCAGGAAGCCGCCACCAAGGACGTGGAGTTCATCGACCTGAAGGTGCTGGATCTGCCTGGACGCTTGCATCACATCTCCTTCCCCTTCGCCCGCTTCACGCCCGAGTACTGTGCCGAGGGGATAGGCTTCGACGGTTCGAGCTACGGCTTTCTCAAGGTCGAAGCCAGCGACATGGTGCTGATCCCCGATCTGAAGACCGCCTGCCTCGATCCGTTCCGGGATCGGCCGACCCTGACCATGTTCGCCGAAGCGCGCCTCACCGACAGCGAGCGCACCCGGTTCCCCCAGGACGGACGGGGCATCGCCCTACGCGCCGAGCAGGCGTTACGGACGGCCGGGGTGGCCGATTCTTCCCAGTGGGCGCCCGAGTACGAGTTCAACATCTTCGAGGAAGCGGAGTACCTGTCGGACGTGACCGACTCGACCTTCGCTCTGCAGAGCCAGGAACGCTTTTTCCAGAACGCGTATCACGCCTGCAATCCCCACGACAAGTACGACGATTTCCGCGACGAGGTGTGCGCCGTCATGCGCGACTTCGGCATCGCGGTTCGGTATCACCATCACGAGGTGGGAGCTCACGGGCAGCAGGAGATCGAGGGCTGGTTCGCCGATCTGCCCACCGTCGGCGATCACGCGGTGCTGACCAAGTACATCATCTTCAACCTGGCGGAGCGGCACGGCTTGAAGGTGACCTTCATGCCCAAACCGCTGTACGACAGCGCCGGTAACGGCTGGCACCTGCACCAGTTCTTGACGTTGAACGGCAAGAACATCTTCCACGACTCCGACGGGTACGCCAAGCTGTCGCCCCTCGCCTTGCACTACATCGGCGGCATTCTCCAGCACGCCGACGCACTCTGCGCCTTCACCAATCCCAGCACCAACTCCTTCAAGCGCATGGTGCCCGGTTTCGAAGCGCCCACCTCCCGTACCTTCGGACGCTCGAATCGGGGGGCCGCCATCCGGATCCCGAGTTACGTCACCGATCCGGAGTACCGGCGCATCGAGTACCGTCCCCCCGATTTCACCTGCAATCCGTACCTCTGCACCTCGGCAATCCTCATGGCCGGGCTGGACGGCATCATCAACGAGGTGGATCCGGTCAAGTGCGGGTATGCGCCCGAAGACGCGCCATCACCGGATACCGCCGCCCAGTCGGATGTCTTGCCGCGCTCCCTGGCTGACGCCCTGGATGCCCTCGAAGCCGACCACCAGTTCCTGCTGCGGGACGGGGTGTTCTGCGAGGGGCTCATCCGGCGCTGGCTGGAGATCAAGCAGGACGAGATCCGGAGTATCAACCGGCGGCCGCATCCTTACGAGTTCACCATGTATTTCGATTTCTAGAGCCGGATGATCCCGGTGGTCTCAACAGACCGGTCGGGCCAGACGCGGAGCCAGCAGGGGGAGGGTCTTATGGTCGAGTTCAGCATCCAGACCGGCGGCAGTACTGATTTCGTGGACGCCACGGCTCAGGTTCAGGCAGCAGCGGAGGAACTCGGCATCGAGGAGGGCGCCGTGCTGGTCTATGTCCCTCACACCACTGCCGCGGTGACCATCAACGAGGGAGCCGATCCCGCCGTGGTGCGTGACATCGACATGGAACTGGACAAGATCGTGCCGCTCCAGGACGGGTATCGGCACGCCGAAGGCAACTCGGCGGCGCACATCAAGTCGAGTCTGTTCGGCTGTTCGGAGCTGGTGGTCGTCAGCGGCGGCAGGCTCGTGCTCGGCACCTGGCAGAAGATCTGGTTCTGCGAGTTCGACGGCCCGCGCCGGCGCCGGATCGTCGTCCAGAAGCTGTCGGCCTGATCGGTCGGCCTGATTGGACAGACTGAGTGGCCGGCGACACTCCTCCCTCACAGATTAATCATCGTCGTCAGGCCTGCGGCGCAAACGCTTGATAGTAGAGTGTTTACGCTTGTCTTGCAGGCGGCGTTCCCGCACCGAAGACGGCAGCCGGGTCGGCACCCGGCGCCGCAGCGGCGTCAAGGCGCTCCGTACCAGCTTGGCCAGGCGCAGGATCACTTCCTCCTTGTTGCGGCGCTGGCTACGTCGCGCTCCACAGAAAAGCACCAGCTCGCCGCGGCGGTTGAGCCGGCTGGCGAGCGCCGTGGCGATGCGCTCCTTCTGCAACTGGCTGAGCGTTCGGGAACTCAGGACATTCCAGCGCAGCTCCACTCGGGTGTCGGTGGTGTTGACGTGTTGACCGCCCGGGCCCGAAGCCCGATTAGCGGAGAACTGGATCTCATCCAGCGGTATGGTCAAGGCGCGGTTGATCCGGATGTCTTCGTCCATGCTTCTGTCACCTGAGGTTCGAGGCTTCGTTTCCGATTGCCCTCCGGGGCGACCGCCGGCGCGACACGTCCATTGCCCGCGGGCGGCGAAGGTGGTATTTTGTCTGGCCTGAACGATTGTTCGTCGTGGCCTCGTACGAGAACGACTGCCAGGTTCACGGCGGCGATCACCTGTAGGGCATCCCCTCGGGAAGTGTTACAGGGTCGGCTCGCATCTGGACGATCCGGGCATTATAAGCCAAACCCGTTGACCGAGAAGGTGAAAAAGTGGAAGCCAAGCGGATCCGCGCCGAGTTCCTGGAGTTCTTTGCCAAGCGCCAGCACACGGTGGTGCGCTCGTCGTCACTCATCCCGCACGACGATCCGACCCTGCTCTTCACCAACGCCGGTATGAACCAGTTCAAGTCGGTCTTCCTGGGACGGGAAAAGCGTGATTACGTGCGGGCGGCTTCGGTGCAGAAATGCATGCGGGTCCAGGGCAAACACAACGACCTGGAAGAAGTGGGGCAGGACGCTCGCCACCACACCTTCTTCGAGATGCTCGGCAACTGGTCCTTCGGCGACTACTACAAGCGGGAGTCCATCCGCTGGGGCTGGGAATTCCTCACCGAGAAGATGGGCTTGCCGGCCGACCGTCTCTGGGCTTCGGTGTACAAGGACGACGACGAGGCCTTCTCCATCTGGGAAAACGACATCGGCCTGCCGGCCGAACGGATCAAGCGGCTGGGGGACATCGAACAGGGAGACGAGGAGAACTTCTGGTCCATGGCCGATACCGGGCCGTGTGGACCGTGCGCCGAGATCCATTACGACCAGGGTGAGGCCATGGCGTGCGATCACGCCGACGGCTGCGCCCTCGGCGTGTGCGACTGCGATCGCTGGCTCGAGCTGTGGAATCACGTCTTCATGGAGTTCGATCGGGATGCCAGCGGCAAGTTGACCCCGCTGCCCATGCAGAGTGTTGACACCGGCCTCGGTTTCGAGCGGCTGGTGGCGGTGATGCAAGGGGTCCAGAGCAATTACGAGAGCGACCTCTTCACCCCGCTCATCGCGCGGGTGGCCGAGCTGAGCGGCAGGAAACCGGCGGGCGACGCCAGGATCTCCATGCAGGTCATCGCCGATCACGCCCGGGCGGTGACCTTCACCGTCACCGACGGCGCCGTCCCTGCCAACGAGGGCCGGGGGTACGTGGTGCGACGCATCCTCCGCCGGGCGGCTCGGCACGGCAGGCTGCTCGACCTCGCCGAACCGTTCCTGTGGCGGGTGGCCGAGACCGTCATTGCCACCATGGGCGAGGCCTATCCCGAACTGGTGGAGCAGCAGGATCGAGTGCTGCAGACGATCCGTCGCGAGGAGGAACGGTTCAACCGAACCCTCGACAGCGGACTGCAGATCTACGCCGAGATTCGTGATCGCATGCGACAGGAGGGGCGGACCGAACTCTCCGGCGCCGAGGTCTTCAAGCTGCACGACACCTTCGGCTTCCCGGTGGATCTCACCGCCGTGGTGGCGCGTGAAGACGGTTTCAGCGTGGACCAAGCGGGTTTCGAGGAGCACATGGCGCGACAGCGCGCCAACAGCGGCGCCAATCGAGTGTATCAAGAAGGCATCGGGAGCTGGCTGCCGGTGGCGGCCGAAGCTGATCCCGCCCGGCTCAAAGGACGTTTCATCGGTTACAATTCCCTTGCCACCACCACCACGCCACTGGCCATTCGTGAAGCGGGGACAGCGCCCGATGGCACCCGTCTGAGCCAACTGCTGCTGGCCGAGAATCCGTGTTACGGCGAGGCGGGTGGTCAAGTGGGCGATCACGGCAGCCTGGAGTTGCTGCCTGCCGGTATCCGGCTGGACGTGCACAACACGGTGAACGCCACGGTGGGCCCGGTCTGTATCGTGACCGGCGGGGCGAACGATCTGCTCCCCGAGCTGCAACGGGCCGAGGCGGTGCGGGTGACCGTTGCCGAAAAACCGCGTCAGGCCATCAAACGCCACCATACGGCGACCCATCTCTTACACGCCGCGCTCCGACAGGTGCTCGGCAGTCACGTGGAACAGGCGGGCAGCGAGGTGGCCCCCGACAAGCTGCGGTTCGACTATCGCCACGACAGCGCCTTGACCGCAGGGGAACTGAG
This sequence comes from bacterium, assembly GCA_043823125.1. Taxonomy (GTDB): domain Bacteria; phylum Krumholzibacteriota; class Krumholzibacteriia; order LZORAL124-64-63; family LZORAL124-64-63; genus JBDRBC01. The sequence goes on from JBDRBC010000176.1 coordinate 6,212, forward strand.
CCGGATCGAGGCCATCGTCAACCGCATGGTGCTGGCCAATCGACCGGTCCAGGTGCACAGCGATGTCCCACTGGCCGCGGCCAGGGCGCGGGGCGCCATGGCCCTGTTCGGTGAGAAGTACGACGATGTTGTGCGTATGGTGGAGATCCCCGGTATTGTTTTCGACCCGGCGCTGGCCACGGACGAATCCGACAGCTCTGCCGCGGAGGCGTTTTTTTCCCTCGAGCTGTGCGGCGGTACTCACTGTGAGCAAACCGGTGACGTGGGCCTGTTCCGGATCGTCAACGAGAGCAGCAGCGCCGCTGGCATCCGGCGCATCGAGGCCGTGGCGGGTGAACCGGCTCTGGCTCTGGTGGACGAGCAACGGAGTCAGTTGACGGCGCTGGCCCACCGGTTGCGGCCGGACGGCGGTCCGTTCGCCGAGCAGGTGGCCAGTCTGCTGGCCGATCGCGACGCCCTGCGCAAGGAGCTGCAACAGCTCCGTCGCCAGTCGGCCCAGACCTCTCTCGACGACGAGCTGGCCTCGGCAACCACCATCCAGGATGTGCAACTGGTGGTGGCGCGAGTGGAGGCAAAGGACCGCGATGCCTTGATGGCCCTCGGGGATCACGTGCGGGACAAGCTGCAGAGCGGCGTGGTGATCCTCGCCGCCGCCTGGGGGGGCAAGGCCACCCTGATCGCCACCGTGACCGCCGATCTCGTGGCGGCCAAGCGGCTGCACGCCGGGAACATCGTCAAGGAGATCGCCGGTCGTGTGGGCGGGCGCGGTGGCGGCCGTCCCAACATGGCGCAGGCCGGTCTACCCGATCTCGATGCCATCGATCCGGCCCTGGCCAAAGCGGTGGTGGTGGTGGAGTCGTTCCTCTAACCCGGATTATTCATGAATAATCCGGGCGGGAAATCGGCGCCGGTGAACCCGTTCGGTTCGGCTCATACCTCGGCCGGGAAGATGAGGCTCGAACAGGTCAGCCCGGCCTCGGCCTTCTGCAGCTCGGAAATATCCACTGTCTCCACTATGAATCCAGCGGCCCGGACCGTGGCCGCCGTCCGGGGATAACTCGCCGGCAGAAAAACGGTATCGGCGATCCGGAGTGCGTTGGCCGCCCCGGGTTCCCCCGCCGCCACCGGGATCAACTCGTACTCCGGAAAATGAGTCGTCGCCACCCAGTCCGGGTTGTGAAGCAGGGTCCGCTCGTCCAGGGCGGTGACGGCCGATTTCAGGTGCAAACAGGCCGCCAGCGGCACGGTTTTTACGGAGTAGCCGTGCGGCTGCAGCAGGTGACGGAGCGCCGCGTGGCCGGCCGGGTTGGAGCGGGTCGAACTGCCGACGTAGACGCGACGACCGATGCGTAAGACATCGCCGCCGTCGAGAGTGGCGGGCGATTCGATTTGAACAGTGGTCCGGTACCTGTCCAGCGCCGCGCCGATACCGGCGACCTCGCCGCGTCGCGAGACGGCCCCCGGACGCGTCAGGACAGCCAGCTCGTCAACCACCACGGCACTATCCTCCACGAAAACACTGTCGGGATACTTACGATTCACGGACAGCTCGATAACCTGGAGTCCGTGGCGCCGGAGCAGCGCGACGTAAGCCGAGTGCTGCGCTCTGGCCAGCTCGAGATCGATGGGCTCCCGCTGGTGGTGAACCAGCTCGCACCGCTCCAGTTCGGCAGAAACAGCGTGGGTCAGGGCCATCATGTTCATGACTTCATCCAGTCTTCTGGTTTGGCGTCTTCACCTGTGCACCTGGCGGCGGTGGGGGCAGACCGGAGATGGCAGGTGACGATTTCGCATTCCTTCTGCCGGAAGTTATGCGGTATAGTTCGGCGGCTCGCGGTTCCCTACATAATCGTGGGTGAACCTCCGGTGAGCAAGTGACCGGTCGGAAACCGGGGACCTGACGGGACCGGGTCGAACCGGGCCGGCGTTTTGTCGCCCCGACGGCCAGACCGCCAGCAAGGAGGCTCGCTTGGCCAATCTGCATTTCGCCGACTGGGTCATCATCGCCGGGTATGCCGCCCTCACCATTTTTCTGGGGCTTTATTTCCGCCGCCGCGCTTCGGCGTCCACCGAGCAGTACTTTCTTTCCGGTCGCTCTCTCCCGTGGTGGATCCTCGGCACTTCCATGGTGGCCACCACCTTCGCCGCCGATACGCCGCTGGCGGTCACTGGCTTCATCCGCAACGATGGCATCTGGTACAACTGGTTCGGCTGGCACTACGTCATGAGCCAGATGCTGGCGGTGTTTCTCTTTTCCCGCTTCTGGCGCCGGGCCGAGGTGCTGACGGACAACGAACTCATCGAACTGCGGTATTCCGGCCGTCCCGCCGCCTGCCTGCGTGCCTTCAAGGCGGGTTACTTCGCCATCATCTACAACTTCATCGTCATGGGCTGGGTGCTGAAAGGCATGGCCACGGTGGCCGAGACCGTGCTCGGCATCCGGCCGGAGTACGCGGTGATCGGTGGGGCGGTCATCGCCCTGTCCTATGCGTTGCTGGCCGGCTTCTGGGGCGTGGTGGTCACCGATGTCGTCCAGTTCTGTCTGGCCATGGTCGGCTCCATTGTCGTGGCCGTGGCGGCGGTCAAGAAGGTCGGCGGCGTCAGGGAGTTACAGGAACGGATTGTCGAATCGCCGCTGATAAACGAGCAGACACTGGCCTTCATCCCTGGCGGCGATTTCTCTCTCGGCTCCGACTTCTTCAAGTTTCTCGTCTTTGTGAGCATCATGTGGTGGGCCTCGCACAACGCCGACGGCGGGACCTACTTGATCCAGCGAATGATGGCGGCCAAGAACGAACGGCATGCGCGCGGCGCCACCCTCTGGTACGCCGTGGCCGTGAACGCCGTGCGGTACTGGCCCTGGATACTCGTGGGGCTCTGCTCGCTGGTCCTGTTTCCGACGATGCCTGATGGCCTGGACGAGGAGGCGGCCTACCCGCTGGTCATGGTGTCGGTACTGGGGCCGGGACTGCTCGGTATCCTGCTGGTCTCGTTTCTCGCTGCCTTCATGTCCACCATCGACACCCATCTGAACTGGGGCGCCAGCTACCTCATCAACGACATCTACCGGCGATTCTGGCGTCCCGAAGCCAGCGAGAAGGAGACCGTCGTCGCCGCCAAGGTCTGTGTGGTGCTGATGATGACAATCGCCGTGCTCATCGCCTTCCAGCTCACCTCCATCGGCCGGGCCTGGCTTTTCGTCTGGGCCATGGGAGCGGGCATCGGACCGGTGCTGATCCTGCGCTGGTTCTGGTGGCGGATCAACGCCTGGAGCGAGATAGCCGCCCTGACCACCTCCGTCTTGATGGCGTGCGGTTTCGAACTGGTGGCCGCGTTGCAGAGCGGCGCCGCGTACGAACTGTTCGTCACCCCGGCCCGGTTCGGTGACCTGGCGCTGCAGACTCACCACAAAGCGCTGGTGCTGGTGCCGGTGACGTTGCTGGTCTGGATCACGGTGACCTTGTGCACCCGGCCGGCGGCGCCGGGACTGCTCGCCGCTTTCTACCGGCGGGTGCGGCCCGGTGGCTGGTGGGGACCGGTGGCGCGCGCTAACCCAGACGTGGTGTGCGACGGGCTGACCTGGAACCGACTCACGGTCTGGTTGGCTGGTGTGTTGCTAGTGTACGGCCTGCTGTTCGGCCTCGGCAAGTTGATCCTGGGCGAGCTGGGAATGGCCGCGGGGCTGCTGATCCTGGCGGCCCTGGCCAGTCTCGTGGTGTACCGGGAGATGCGGTGATTCAGCTGTCGCTGGCCAGCGGCAGGGAGAAGCGGAACGTGGTGCCGCGGTCGAGTTGACTCTCCACCTCGAGGTCGCGTTCGTGTCCGGCGATGATCTTCTTGGTGATGGAGAGTCCCAGGCCGGAACTCTGTCCCTTCTGACTCCGGCTCTTGTCCGCGATGAAGAAGCGCTCGAAGATGTGGGGCAGGTCTTCCGGTGCGATGCCGCAGCCGGTGTCTTCCACCTCCACCACGATACTCCAGTTCCGGGAGAACAGATTCACCGTCACCCGGCCTTCCGGTTCGGTGAACTTGATTCCGTTCTCCACCAGATTCTGCAAGGCCATGCCGATCTGCAGCGGATCCGCATACACCGGGGGGAGATTGCCCTCGATGTTGCTCTGCAAGGAGATCCGCCGTTCGGCGCTCAGCCCCTCGCAGCGGCCGAGCACCTCCATGGTCAATTCCTCCAGCGAGAATCCCTCCAGCTTGAAATTGGCCTGCCCGGAGTCGAGCTGGGAGAGCTGGAGCAGGTGATTGAGCAACCGATCCAGATGTTCCAGATTCGAGTTGATGATGCCGAGATACCGATTCCGTTCCGTGACGGTGAGGGTGTCGCCCTTCAGCAAGAGGGTCTCCACGTAACCACGCAGACTGGCCATGGGCGTGCGCAGGTCGTGAGAGATGTTGGCGATGAGCTGGCGGTGGAACAGGTCCGACTGCCGCAGACGATCGATGAGGGCCGCGAGCCGGGAGGCCATGGAGTTGAAATTCCGGCCCAGGCTGCCGATCTCGTCGCTCGAGCCCATGGGCACCCGTCGCTCGAGATCGCCTTCCCGGAAGGCCGCCACGCCGTCGGAAAGGGCCTGTATCCGCCGGCTGATCCAGGTCATGATGATCAGACCGCTGGCCGCCGCCGCCAGCAGGATGATAAATACCGCCTGGAAGATCATGCGCCGGTTGTCCTGCTCGATCTCCCCGGGCTGATAGATGACGGGGGTGAAGCTGGCCACGAGGAACCCGCCGGGCGCCTCGCCGCTGCCGGTGCGCGGTAACTTGGAGACCTCGAAGATACGGTTCTCGTAGGCGTCGATGTTGTACTGGTTGGGGTAGCTGGAGAAGTCCCAGCCAGGCGAACTCATGGAGTCGAGCAGGTCGGGATCCACCTGGACCAGCACCTGACTCAGACTGTCCGGGCTGGTGGAGGTGAGCACACTGCCGAGGCTGTTGATGAGGGTCAGCTCGGCGTCGTACCGCGCGACCCGGCGGCCGTAGTCCACCAGGACCGCTTCCACCGCGGCCAGATCATCCAGCTGTGGCGTCAGCAAGCCGGCCAGGCTGTCGAGCTGGGTCTTGGCCAGGCGGGCGTAGAATTCGTCCTCGCCCGGTGCCTGCTCGTACCGCAGCACCGTGGCCTGGATCCAGATGTAGTACCCGCTGGCGGCGATGGCCAGCAACAGCAGGAACATGGCCGAAAGCCGGAAGTGGAGCGTTCTCGTGAAACGGGGCTGTTTCATGACCTCGTCGGCCTGTCACTTCTCGTCTCGGTACTCGCCTCAGTACTCATCCGTGAACCGGTAGCCGATGCCCCAGACCGTCAAGATGAGCTGGGGACGATTGGCGTTCTCTTCGATCTTGTTCCGCAGCCGGTTGATGTGGCTGTTCACCGTGTGCTCGTAGACATCGGAATCCTGATCCCAGACCAGGTCCAGCAACTGGCTGCGCGAAAAGGTGCGGCCGGGACGCGAGGCCAGCGCGTACAGCAGGTCGTATTCCTTGACGGTCAACTGTTGCAACTCACCACGTACGGTGACTTTTCGTTTGCCGTGGTCGATCTTGAGCGGTCCCAGGTTCAGGATCCGGTCTCCCGCCGCCAGCCTGGCCAGCTCTTCGGCCCGTTCGATCCGGCGCCGAATCACCTTGATTCGGGCCGCCAGCTCCCTGACACTGAACGGTTTGGTCATGTAATCGTCACAGCCGAGTTCCAGGCCGAGGACCTTGTCCGCTTCCTCGCTCCGGGCCGTGAGCATGAGTACCGGGGTGCGACTGTCCTCCGCCCGGATCGCGCGCAAGATATCGAGACCGGACAGCGACGGCAGCATCCAGTCCAGGATCACGAGGGCCCAGGCGCCCTCACGGTAGGCCTGCAGCCCGTCGTCGCCGTCGGTGGCGACCACGATCTCGTAACCTTCGGCCTCGAGATGGAGCGTGAGCAGGTCTAGCAGTTCCCGATCATCCTCGACGATCAGCAGTCGCCGACTGGCGGGCCTGTTATTCGACATGAGTGCACTCCTCGGTCGGATCCAGCGGATTTGCTCCAATCCGTTGACAATAGTGACATAAAAGAATCACAGATTTGTCACGTGATTTCAATTATTTACAGCGATTGTTAGCCGTTACGGTCTAATCCGCCACACTCACGAAAAAAGAAGGAAGCCGTGATGAAATCGTGACTATTTTCCCCGATTATTGCACCTGCCAGACAGGACTGTAAGCCTCATGAGTCTCTCTTGAAGGAGTACGGCCAAACAGTTCAACCCGCGGCAGGTCGTTGCCTCTGGAAGTGTTTACCGGAGCCCCGTGAGACGCCGAAAATAACAGATCTCCGGCTCGGCAAACCGACTTACCTCTTGCGAGGATCCATCGCGGGTTAAAACCGGACAACCGGATCAGACGACGGACTGAATTCGGTTGCTTAAGGCTCGGCAAGACCGGTGGGGGTTGCGCCGGGCCTTTCTTTTTCGGAATGGTGCAGAATCAACTCTATGGTCGCCCCGGTGGATGGATTCCTTGCTGCATTTCTCCCCGTCAGTTACTGTTGGAATCCGCGCTACTCACCGTGACCACAGCAATATACACGATATGGGCCCCAACTGGCAGAAGGAAGCGCATGAGCCCTGATATTATCGGATCGATCGCGCCTGGCGGCTCCATTCTCAGCTTGCGGGCCATCGACAAGTCGTACGGTTCCGTGCACGCGATCCGCCAGATCTCCCTGGAGATTCCCCAGGGGTGTATTTACGGCTTCCTCGGCCCCAATGGAGCCGGTAAGACCACCACTCTGCGTTGCATCATGAGCATCATCTTGCCCGATAGCGGTGAGATCCTGTTTGCCGGCCAGCCCCTCACCGGCGCAGTCCGCGACCGGATCGGGTACTTGCCGGAGGAGCGCGGCCTGTACCGCAAGATGAAATGCCTCGATCAGCTGATCTACCTGGCGCAGCTCAAGGGCATGCCCCGCGCTGCGGCGCGAGAGCGGTCCCTGGTCTGGCTGGAGCGGCTCGGTCTGGCTGACTGGTCCAAGCGGAAGGTGGACGAGCTTTCCAAGGGGATGCAGCAGAAGATCCAGTTTGCGGCCACCTTCATCTTCGGGCCCGAGCTCGTCATCCTGGACGAGCCGTTCAGCGGCCTGGATCCGCTGAACATCGCGTTGCTGCGCGAGATCATTCTCGACGAGAAAAAACGGGGGACCACCATCTTATTTTCCACCCACATGCTGGCCGAGGCCGAGAAGATCTGTGACGCCATCTGCCTCATCGAGGGCAGCGAGAAGATCCTCGACGGCACGCTCGATCAGGTGCGGAGCGAGTTTCCGCTCGAGAGCGTGGCCGTGGCCTACGCCGACGGCAGTGAGCCACCAGCTGATTTGCCCGGCGTCATGCACTGCAAGTTCGAGGATGCGGTCTGGCGTCTGACCCTGGACACGGGAGCGGATCCACGGCTGCTGCTCGCCCCATTGCAGGCGTCCGGTCCGCTGTCGCTCTTTTCGGCCAACCGGCCTTCGTTGAACGATATCTTTCTGGCCGCGGTATATCGTCGGCGTGGCGAGGTATCAGCGACTGCTCCTGCCGCCGCCGCCGAGTCGGGAGGTGAACCGGCATGAAGATCTTGACGGTGATTCGCAAGGAATACCTGGAACGGGTGCGGTCCAAGAGCTTCCTCATCGGCACCATCCTGGGACCACTGCTCATGTCCATGGTCATCGTCGTCCCGATCTTGCTCGAGAGTTCGGGTGGGGAAGAGGAGCGGACGGTGGGGGTCATCGATCCCGCGGGGCGGTTCTTCGAACCGTTGCAGGAGGAACTGGCCCAGCAGGGTGACGAGCAGATCACTTTGCTGCCCATCAACGTCGAGGCGCGCACCACCGCCGAGGGGGTGGAGGACCTCAAGGAGATGCTGCTCAGCGACCAGGTGCACAGCGGCATCTGGATCGATTCCGACTTCGTCGAATCCCAGCAGGTGACCTTCTACAACCGATCGGTTTCCGCCATCGTCATGCGCGACGATATTCTGGCGCCGGCCCTCAATCGGGTGCTGCGTCGACTCCGCTTCGAGAGTGCCGGGGTACCGGAGTCACTTCACGCCTATCTTTCGGGACGCACAGACTGGACGAGCAACCGGGTCACCGACGCCGGCGGCGAAACCGAACAGGACGACGACGCGGCCTTCATGATGGCGGTCGGCCTGATCATGATTCTCTACATGATGGTGATCATGTACGGCAGTCATACCTTGACGGCGGTCATCGAGGAGAAGAGCAGCCGGATCGTGGAGGTGTTGCTGGCCAGCGTACGGCCGGAGAGTCTCATGCTCGGCAAGGTCATCGGTATCGGCCTGGCCGGTTTGACCCAGTTCGGCGTCTGGACCGGCGCCCTGTTCCTGGTCTCCATGCAGGGGGTGAACGTGGGCAGCTTCACGCTGGATACCTCGTTCCTGACCCCGATCATCCTGATCTCGTTCGTGCTGTTCTTCCTGCTCGGCTTTTTCCTGTACGCCACGCTTTATGCCGGTGTCGGCGCCATGTGCAACACGGTGCAGGACTCACAGCAGTTCCACACCCCGCTGGTCATGGGCCTGGTGCTGCCCATGTTGATGCTGGGCTTCGTCATGCGGTCTCCCGACTCCACCATCTCCGTGGTGTTGAGTCTGGTGCCGCTCTTTTCACCGGTATTGATGTTCATCCGGATCTGTGTGCAGACCCCGCCGGTATGGCAGATCGTGCTGTCCTGGATCTTGCTCGGTCTGGCGATCCTGTGGTCGGCCCGGGTGGCCGGCAAGCTGTTCCGCCTGGGGATCCTCATGCACGGTACGTCGCCGACCTGGGTGAGCCTCATGCGGGCCCTGCGTCAGAACTGACCGCGAAACCATCCGGCCCGGTGGATCAGTTCGGCTCCAACGTGAGCTGGAAGCGATCACCGGGCTGGATCCGATCCACCACCTCCATTCCATGCACGACCTTACCGAAGATGGTGTAGCGACCGTTCAGATGTGGCTGCGGCGAGTGGCAAACGAAGAACTGGCTGCCGCCGCTGTCCTTGCCGGAATGGGCGATGCCCACCGTACCCCGTTCGTACTGGAGCCGACTCCATTCACTCCGGATGCTGTATCCGGGGCCGCCCCAGCCGGTGCCGGTGGGGTCGCCGCCCTGGATCACGAAGTCCGGCACCACCCGGTGAAAGCTCCCGTCGGTATAGAATTTGTCCCGGATCAGCGCCAGGAAAACCGCCACGGTGTTGGGGGCGTGCTCGGCATCCAGTTCCATGACGAATTCGCCGTGGTCGGTCGAACAACGGACCCGGGTCGCGGGGCCGGGGAGCGCCAATGGCGGTTGTCCCCGACTGCGTGAGAAAGCCGGCAAGGTGGCGCGCAGACTCGCCTCGCTGGGGATCAGCTCCGGCGGCAAGATGTCGTGGGCGGTGGCGATTTCCCGGGCTCGCAGTCGCTGGCGGAGGTCGCTGGCGTCGAACGCCGATTCGAGCAAGTCGCCGGCTCGTGTCCGGTGGCGATCGCGCTCGGCGGCAGCGCTGCTGTCGGCCAAGGCGGTGAAAAAGGTGTCCAGACCTTCCAGCACCCCGAGTCGGAGGTCCGCGACCCCTTCCCCGTAAGCCTGACGGAAGGCCTGGTCGAGGCTGGTCAGCACACCGCCCGAGGGGAACCTGCCGAGCAGCGGCGCCGCCGTGGCGGCGATGACGAAGTGCGGATCGTTCAGCGCAGCCAGCAGGGTTTCCACCAGGAAATCGTCGCGTATCTGTTTGGCGATCGATTCGTCCTCGGGAAAGAACTCGCGTCGGTTCTCGAACCGATCCACCGCGGCTTCCAGCGCAGCGGTGATGAGTAACACGTCGGTAGCGACGCCTTCTGCACCCGCGGGCCGTGAGACCTGGTCAGTACCGGCATCGCGCTCGCTTCCTGCCTGGCCGGCGTAATGGGAGAGCAAGGACCACGGATTCTCGGCCTGGCGAGCGAGGGCGGTAAGCGCCGCCACCCGGACCGCGGGGGACGGATCGTCGAGCTGGCTGACCAGAACGGTTTCGGCACGTCGACCGCGAAGTTCGCCGAAGGCGCGGGTGGCGGCGGTGCGGACGGCGGCAGACGGGTTGGCGAGTTGCCCCTCGGCCACCCGGATGCAGCGGATACGCCAGACGGGCAAGAGACTCTCCCGCTCGGCTGCGGCCACGGGTGCTGGCAGCTCCCCGACGGCGTCGGCCATGGCCTCCAGCGCCGTGCGAGACACGTGGGGATCCAGGTGCTGGGCGCCACTGCGCAACGGTGACGTGATCCGGTCGCTGAGGATATCGTCAGTCGCCAGCAACGAGTCACCGAGTACTCCCGGCAAGAGTCGACCGAGGGCGCGGTACTGCGCCACTCTGACCCGCACCACATCGTGTCGACTGAAATCGTGCTTGTCCTCGTGACTGGCCAGGACGGCTTCCACGGCAGCCAGACAGGTTTGTCGCGCCAGGGCTCGACAGGCGTGGACCCGGACCTGGGCCTCCCGCGACCGGGCGAACGGCGCCAGCAACGGTACCAGCGTCGAATCCTCCGGGACCAATTCGGCGCAGCGTAGGACCCGCCAGACAATCTCGTTCTCATAACGGATCAGCCCGGAGCGGATGACCGTCGCCAGTTGTGCGGGCGGCATGTCGGCCGCCCGATTCCGGAGACCGTTCCAGGCCCGGATGGCGCTGTCGACATCGCCGTGCAGGGCCGGTTCCACGAAGACCTCGCCGTCGTGGGGCAGATGCGCCAGCCCTTCGAGACTGGCCAGTCGGAGCTGGCGGTTGGGGCTCGCGGCGGCCTCGATCAACGGTGCCACGGCGCGCGGACTGCCCAGCAGTCCGAGGGCGAAGGCCGCTTCGGCTCGGACCGCGTTACTGCGGTCGGTCAGGGCGGCGAGCAGATCGGGTAACACATCGTCCCGACCGATGAGTCCGGTGGCCCGGACGGCAGCCTTGCGCACGTGGGCGTCGTCGGCCTGGATCATGGCCGACAGCGATTCCGGGCTGGCCAGCCGACGGTCCTCCCAGCGGGCGATGGCGAGCAAGCTGTCTGCTCGCTGTTCGGATTCCACGCAGCCGCCGCAGACCAGCGCCAGCAGTGGCATCACGGCCCATAGCAAACAGATCAACAGTGAGATCGGGGAGAAAGGGCGCAAACGGGACAGCGATGAGTCTGGTGACATGGTATCGGCTCCTCGGGCTGGAAACTCTGGTTGCGGAACAGGTTACCACCGCTCACCTCGCTTTGACCAGCCGGAATCCCTCTGGTACAATGCCGGGCGGAATCCGATCTCTTGGTTGTTCATCCAAACTCGGTCCTCGAGGTATTCGATGCATATTGCCGTTCTCGGCGCGAGTGGCCTGGTGGGTCGCACCATGGTCCAATGTCTGGCCGCGCAGTCGTGGGTGGACGAGCCGCCCCTGTTGCTCTGCAGTTCTCACTCTGCCGGACAGCAGGTCCCGTTCCGTGAGCAGGTGCTGTCTTGTCACGACGCGGCGTTGCACGATTGCTCCAACGTGGAACTGGCGCTGTTCAGTGCCGGGGCGGCGGCCAGTCGTTTGTACGGTCCACTGTTCAGTGAGGCGGGCGCCTGGGTGGTGGACAATTCGTCCGCCTTCCGTATGACGGCCGGCGTGCCGCTGGTGGTGCCGGAGGTCAACGCCGCGCTGGTGCCGGCCCTAGGCAGTGACGCGGCGGCGGGCGGAGGCATCATCGCCAATCCCAACTGCTCCACAATTCAGATCGTGGTGCCGCTGGCGGCGCTGGACCAGGCCTTCGGATTGAGGGAGGCGCATGTCACCACCCTGCAGTCCGTCTCCGGTGCCGGTCAACGCGCCGTGGACGAACTCCAGCGGCAGGCCAGGGGGGCGGTTGCCCAGGAAACCGGATCGGCGGACGTGGCAAGCGAGGCCGCGACTTCGGGGCTATTTCCGCGTTTCATCGCCGCCAATGTCATCCCCGCCATCGGAACGGCCATGCCCGACGGGTCCTTCGAGGAAGAGGACAAGGTTGTGCGAGAAACGCGCAAGATTCTCGACCGGCCGGGACTGGCTGTGAGCTGCACTGCCACCCGGGTGCCGGTGTTGCGGGGGCACGGCGCCGCCGTGCGGGTCATCCTGTCCCGGAAAGTCACACCGGCCGAGGCCGCCGAAGCCTTGACCCGGTGGCCGGGAATGGTGGTGGATCCCGATCCCCACGGTTACCGGACCCCGCTGGAAATAGCCGGCCTGAATCCGATCCACGTGGGCCGGCTCCGCGCCGATCCATGTCGTGACGATGCGCTGCTGTTCTGGGTGGTGGCCGATAACCTGCTCAAGGGCGCTGCCTGGAATGCCGTCCAGATCGTTGAGTTGTTGGCCGGTGTGTAGTCCAGCTTGTTCTGGTTGTCCTGATTAGTCCTGATTAGTTCTGATCAGTCCCGATTGATCAAGGTAGTTCCGGTAGTTCGGATGAGTCCTGAGAGAGTCTTTGGGCTGAGGAATAATTCATGATGCCGTCCGTCGTTCTGGCCGCTGCACCAGATCGATCCTCGTCCCTGGCCCGACTCCATCCGGCCACCAAGATCGCCATGCTGCTCCTGGCGGTGGTGACCTGTTTCGTGGTGCCGGCTTACGGCTTGCCGCTGCTGCTCTGCTGGTTATGGTGGTCGTTGTGGCGACGTGGTTTGACCTCCCGTGATCTGGCCAGTGCGGCCCGACCGTGGTTGCTGATGTGTGGTCTGGTCCTCGTGATGCACAGTCTGATCCGGACCGAGACCGCATCACTCGGCTGGCCGTCCTGGTCGGGTTTACTGCGGGGGGTGATCGTCCTGGGGCGGGTGATCGGCTCGGCGGCCTGTCTCGCCCTGTTCTTGCGTTTCACCCCGCTGGCCGAGCTGGTGGTCGGGGTGGGGTGGTGGAATCGCCCCTGGCGTCGATTCGGGCTGGACAGCGAGCGGATCGGCCTGGTGCTGGCGGTGGCGCTCGGTACGGTGCCCGGCGTGCTGGCCGAAGGCCGGCGTATCGAATCGGTCGTGCGACTCCGCCGGGGCGGCCGGTCTCTGGCCGGTGGCCGGTTTCTGGCCCGGCCCGGCTGGTGGCGACGAATCCGGGATCACGGGTATGTGGTGATTCCGTTGCTGGAAGGGATGTTCCGGCGGGTTGACACCCTGTCCCTGGCGTTGCTCGGCCGCTTGCCGCGGGCAACAACCCCAAGTCAGCGACCGCCGGTGGGACAACTTTTCTGGCTGGGATCGTGGACAGTCTGTCTGGCAGTGGTGATCTGGATCTGAAACGGAGGCCGGCGAGGTGACTCCAACGCCGACGGAAAACTCGGCTGACCACGAGCCCGCGTCGCCACGTCACGATGGGGAAACGGTCACCCGGGTGCGTATCGATATGGCCTACCTCGGCACGGATTTCCATGGCTGGCAGGTGCAGCCGCAGCTCCGCACCGTGCAGGGCGTCCTGACCGAGATGATCGCCAAGCTGGTGGACCTCGAGGGATATCCCGTGGGCGCCGGTCGGACCGATGCCGGGGTGCACGCCAGACACCAGGTGTGTCACCTGGACACCGCCTCGCCGGGGGAGGCCGACCGATTACGCCAGAAACTGCCGGCGCTGGCGCCCGTGGATCTGCAGGTGCTGAACGTGCGTCCGGTCCCGGCGTCTTTTGATGCCCGCTTCTCTGCCTGTCGCCGCCGTTACAGCTATCACCTGCTCTGGCGACGTGATGTGTTCCGTGAAACCACCGCCGTGTATGTCCCGGGTCGACTCGATCGAGAGGCCATGGCATGCGGGGCGGAATTTTTCCTGGGAACTCACGACTGCACGAGCTTTTGCAAGAGGGTCTCCCTGCACGCTGACGGCAACGAGTGCACGCTGGATGTTTGCCGTTTTGATTGGTTCGAGGATTCGGCTATCTTTCAGGTGCGGGCAAACCGTTTTCTGCATCACATGGTGCGCAACATGATCGGGACCCTGATCGAGATCGGTAGAGGTAGACGGGAGCCCGAGCAGATCCCGGCCATCCTGGCAAAACGGGACCGTCACCACGCCGGGCGCAAGGCGCCGGCCAAGGGACTTTTCCTCGAAGAAGTCCAGTATCCCGAGGAGTTGCTCGACCCGGATTCTCGCGCTGCGCCGAAAACCGTCGGCGGCGGGCCTGATATCAACCGAGAAGGAGACACGACATGAAATTTTTCATCGATACGGCCAACATCGATGCCATTCGCGATGCCAAGGAGATGGGAGTCCTCGACGGAGTGACCACCAATCCGAGCTTGATGGCCAAGGAGGGGCGCAAGGATACCGACGCGCTGCTCAAGGAGATCTGCGACCTGGTCCAGGGACCGGTGAGTGGTGAGGTGGTGGGAATCACCGCCGATCAGATGATCGAGGAAGGCAAGCGACTGGCGGCCATCAGCGATCACATCGTGGTCAAGATCCCGACCACCCTCGAGGGCCTGAAGGCCACCAAGGCCCTCAGCGACCAGGACATTCCGGTCAACGCCACCCTCTGCTTCTCGCCGTCCCAGGCGTTGCTCGTGGCCAAGGCCGGCGCGGCATACGTCTCGCCGTTTGTGGGTCGCTTGGATGATGTCAGCGAGGACGG
>JBDRBC010000177.1:0-5732 GCA_043823125.1 bacterium
GACCCGACGCATCCATGCTGACGGGAAACCGCCTCGTCACAGGCAACAGTGGACAACACGCAACCGAAAGCACCCAAGTCATGTCGTACCAGATCGAAGAAATCCAGGGCATCGGACCGTCATATCCCGAGAATCTCGCCACACGGATGAAAGAAGTGAACGACGACAGGAAGCTGGCCAAGACCAGTCCGGCCGCCACCGTGGTCGAAGGCTGGGTCGCGCAGGCCAAAAGCATCGATCCGAAGATCACCTACCGATCCAATTGCTGGAGCGTGCTCGTGCGGGGGGCACAAAAGATATGGCCAGGAATTCGAGTTCTCGCTATAGTGGCCCCCGCGCTCACATGCATGCACCTAACTGAACCCCCGATACCCGAGAGGAGCTGACATGTGGAAAGAGTTCAAGGAGTTTGCCGTCAAGGGCAACGTGATGGACATGGCCATCGGTATCGTCATCGGCGCGGCATTCGGCACCATCGTCAAGTCTTTCGTGGCTGACGTCATCATGCCGCCCATCGGCCTGCTGCTCGGCGGCGTCGATTTCACCAACATGTTCCTGACGTTGAAGGAAGGCGCCGAGGCCGCCGCCCCCTACGCCAGCCTGGCCGACGCCCAGGCCGCCGGCGCCGTGACCATGAACATCGGTCTGTTCATCAACACCATCATCAGCTTCCTCATCATTGCGTTCGCTATCTTCATGGTGGTCAAGCAGGTCAACAAGATGAAGCGCGAGGAGCCGGCACCGGCACCCGCGGAGCCGACCACCAAGAAGTGCTCGCACTGCCTGTCCGAGATTCCCATCAAGGCGACCAAGTGCGCTTTCTGCGCTTCGAGTCTCGAGTAAGATCTTCCGGGACTACATTCCAATTGCGGAGGAGGCCGCCTAGGTGGCGGCCTCCTCCATCTATTCAGTCCGGTAATATCCTGGGGACTTACTGCTTCACGACCTCTTCAACGAACTGCCGATTGGGAATGGCCGCTATCTCCCCATCCCGTTTGATCAAGGCCTGCTCCGGCGCAACCAACCCACGGTCGAACCGTACTTGTCTCGCTCCCGATTCACCATTAAGCTTCAGTTTACACCCGGACGCCAATGATAAGTGGACCGTCTCCCCACCTCCTTCCCGCTGGAGGCTCCCGCCCATGCGAAACTCGAGATGTAATACGCAGCATTATCTGGTCTGCCTGTTTGTTATTGCTTCCATGTTCAATCACGGTCTGGTTGCCTCGCAACCCGCGCTCGATCCGGATCACGGCAACCTGGTGGCCGTGGACGGCGGCAACCTCTGGTACGAGGACGCTGGCGAGGGATTCCCCCTGGTGCTCATCCACGATGGCCTGTGTCACAGCGCGGTCTGGGAAAACCAGTTCGCGGTCCTGGCCGGAACCTACCGGGTGATCCGCTACGACCGTCGCGGCTTCGGCCGATCCGATCAACCGGAGGCCGTGTACTCCAATCTGGACGACCTGCATGCACTGATTTGCCACCTCGGTCTCGAACGCGTGGTGCTGATGGGCTCCTCCAGCGGGGGTGGTCTGGCGCTTGATTACACTCTTGCCCACCCGGAGAGGATCGAGGCGCTGGTGCTGGCCGGGCCCGTGGTGAGCGGTTTGCCGTACTCGTCACACTTCAACGTGCGGGGCTACCGGAATTACGATCCGGATCTCGAGACCATGATCCAGCACTGGGTGGCTGACGAGTACACTATCGCGCCGGGCAACGACATGGCGCGTCAGGAATTGCAGGCGCTGTTCGCTGCCTGCCCGCACAACCTGGATCTGACCAAATTTTTCCTGCTGGACCAGTCCGATCCGCCGGCCTTGCCGCGCCTGCACGAGATCATTGTGCCGGTCCTGCTGGTGAGCGGCGAGCACGATGCACCGGACGTACACGCGCACCTGGGCGCCATCGAGAGCGGGATTCTCGGTGCCCGCCGGATCGTCATCCGTGATGCCGGCCACCTGCCATACCTGGAGCAGCCGACCGCCTTCAACGAGGCCGTGCTGGAATTCCTGTCGCTCATCTCCCTGCCGCCAGACTGTGCGGGAGCACCAGCGGCAGGTCCCGGGGTCGACGCAGTGGCGCCGTGGAATAGCTTCGAGCGCGGCTACGCCCATCTGCCCAGCAGTGTGGTGTATTTCGAGATCATGGGCCAGGGCGAACCGCTGGTCCTGCTCCACGGCGGCATGGTGGACCACCGCATGTGGGATGACCAGTTCGCCGTGCTGGCGGAACATTTCCGGGTCATCCGGTACGATTCGGGGAATCACGGCCTTTCCCACGCGGTGGATCCCGGATTCCTGGCCCACGAGGAACTGGAGGCGTTGCTGGATTATCTCGGGATCGAGAAAGCACACCTGATGGGCCTGTCCCTCGGCGGGCGGATCTCCATCGACTTCGCCCTCGTCAATCCGGAGCGGGTGCGCTCGCTGGTGCTGGCCGGATCAGGCCTGAGTGGGTACGAGTCCAACCACCCCACTTTCCAGGCCGTCATGGGCGAACTCCGGGCCGCCTGGATGGCGGGCGACTGGGAAGGGGTGGTGGTGTCCTTCATGTCGGCCTGGACTGACGGACCCGACCGGACCGCCGATCAGCTCGATCAGGAGATGCGGCAAAAGGTCTGGCGCATGGGCATTAGTCCGATCCGGCTGCGCTTCGCCGGCGGCGAGGGGGGCGAGCTGGACCCACCGGCCATTGGCAGACTGTCCGAGGTGGCGGCGCCGACCCTGTTCATTCTCGGCGACGAGGACATGCCGAGCATCCACGAGATCTCCGGCCTAGTGGCGGAGCAAGTGCCGGGCGCTCGGCTGGAGGTCTTCGAGGGGGTGGCGCATCAGCTCAACATGGAGCTGCCGGAACGGTTCAACGAGCTGGTGCTGGAGTTCTTGCAGCAGTGATCCCGACAAGATAACGGCGTCAGCGGTGGAATTTCACACCCCTGACGCCGTCCTGTGGTAGAATCCTCCCGTCAGTGAACGCATATGGTTCCGGACTGCTGGGGGGTATGTCATGATACGGGCCATTCTATTCCTTATCCTGCCTTTCTTACTCGTCTTCGGATCGCCGGCCAGTGCCCAGATCATTCCCATCGACGGCATCCAGTCGTACGATCCCGCGACCTTTCAGGCCGACAGTCCGTACCTGGGTCTGGAAGTCCAGGTCGTCGGCACGGTGTACGTCGAAGCCGGCATGTTCGGATCGAATCTGTACTACATCCAGGACGCGTCCGGCGGCATCCGGCTCAACACCGGTGGGAAGTCCTTCGTCCTGGGTGACAGTCTCTATCTGGAAGCAGATGTCGATACTACCTCCTACGGCGAACTCGAACTGATCAACGCCAATGTGTTTTCCAGCACGACCGTGGATTCGCTGGTACCGACCCCCGTACCGGTGGAAGTCCTCGCGGACGACTATGAATATATCGGCAGGTTCCTCAGCGTCACCGGTGTCGCCACCAGTCTCGGGAACGACGATTTCTACCTGATAGCAGGGGAATACTGGTTCTATATCACCATCGACAACGGCATCAGCATATCCGGGGTTTCGGAGGGCAGCTTGTGCCGGGTCTCCGGACCGTGCGAGAAACACGGGGGACAAATGGCCATCCTGCCTCGTGTCCAGGGGGATCTGGTCATCGATCCGATCATCCGGGTGCAGCCGGACGGCAACGGCGATGTGCCCACCATCCAGGACGCCATCGACCTGGCCCCCGAAGGCACGACCATCGAGCTGGCGCCGGGAGTATACAAGGGCCTCGGGAACCGCAACCTCGACTGGCACGCCCCGGATGTCATCGTGCAAGGTGACGACGGTGGCAACGATCCGTGGAGTTATGTCATCGATTGCCAGTCGGCGACTCGCGGTATCACCTTCAACTACGGTGAGGAATCGGCCACCCTGCGCGGGGTGGCCATCATCAACGGCTGGGCCAGCTACGGCGCAGGAGCGTATTGCCAATATGTCTCTCCCGATCTGATCAACTGCGTGTTCTTCGACAACTACGCGGAAATTGCCGGCGGCGGGCTATACGTCGGCGTCAACGCCGGACCCACCGTGACGGGGTGCGACTTCCTCGACAACAGCGTGCTCACTTACCGGGGCGGTGGCGCCGCCTGTGACACCACCAACAGCACCGTGTTCACGGACTGCCTGTTCTCCGGCAACACGGCCCCCAACGGCAACGGTTTGTCATGTATGTATGGTGACGTGGAGCTGCAAGGATGCACCTTTTACGAGAACGGTCTCTGGGCTTACGGCACCGGTGACCTAGCACTCCAGCGATGTGTCGTCGCCGAGAACAGCGGGCCTTCCATCTCTCTTGCGCTCTGGAGCGGCACAACCGGCCTGACCTGCTGCGATCTGTTCGGTAACAGTGGCGGGAACTGGGTTACCTCCATCGCCGCCCTGCTTGGTGTGGACGGAAACATCGAGGCCGACCCGCAGTTCATCGACGCCCCCAGCGACGACTTCCGCCTGCTGGCCAGCTCCCCGTGCTCGCCGGACAACAACGGCTGCGGCCTGATGGGCGCGCGGCCGGTGGTTTCTTTCACGGTGGACCCCGACCCGGGCAGCGGCGACTACACCACCATCGCCGAGGCCATCCTCGACGTGCCGGCCAACGTGCGGCTGGAGCTGGCCGACGGGACATATAGCGGCACCGGCAACGTGAACATCGATCCGGCCGGCAAACCGCTGGTGATCGCCTCGGCCAGCGGCGACCCGACCCTCTGTATCCTCGACTGCGGCGGTCTTCCCCTCGACCCGTACCGCGCCTTCTGGTTCCACAGCGGCGAGGACAACACCACCATGGTGCAAGGCATCACCATTCGCAACGGGTACGCGGCGGCGAGTCTGAACGGCGGGCGGGGCGGCGGGGTGTTGTGCGAGAGCGGCAGCTCGCCGCGGTTCAGCGACTTGATCTTCGAGGACAACTCGGCCGAGGGGGGCGGCGGCGGGTTGCACGTGGGGAGCTACTGCGCGCCGGTGGTGGAGCGGTGTATCTTTCGGTACAACGAGTCGTTGCCGGGGGCGAAGAATCCGGGATCCCAGGTAGGCAAGGCCGCCACATCCGGTGGCGGCGGCGTGCACATCGAGGTGCAAGGCAAACCGATCATCAGTGACTGTACCTTCATCGGCAACAGTTCCGACCCGGTGGCTCCGCCCAAACCGGGTAATCAGACCAAGGCGGCCACGTCCGGCGGCGGCGGTGTTCACATCGAGATCACCGGCAGCGCCACCATCGATCACTGCACCTTCGCCAAGAACTCCTCGCCGAACAACGGCGGTGTCATCTATTGCGCCGACCTCTGTACGCTGACCGTGACCAACACCATCATCGCCTTCGGCACCACGGGCACGGCCTCCGTGGTGTGCGATTCGGCGGCCACCATCACTGCCGACATCAGTTGCAGCGACTTCTACGGCAACGACGGGGGCGACTGGATCGGTTGCATCGCCGGCCTGGCGCCGCCGTTGGACAACAATCTGAGCCAGGATCCATTCTTCTGCAACATCGAGGCCGACAACGTGACGCTGGCCGACAACTCGCCCTGTACCGCCTCGGCCAGTCCCTATTCCTGTGGGCAGATCGGCGCCTGGGCCGAGGGTGGTTGCGGCCTGGCGCCGTACATCCTGCGGGCGGACGGCAGCGGGCACTTCGCCACCATCCAGGACGCCATCGACGCGATCCCGGCAGGCAGTGTGGTCCTGCTGGAGGACGGCGTCTACACCGG
>JBDRBC010000178.1:0-10670 GCA_043823125.1 bacterium
GTCAAGTCGGGACCCAACTACCGGGAAGCCACGGGGGAAACCCGTTTCGGTGAGCTGGTACTGCTCAAGCCCATGACCTACATGAATCGGAGCGGGAACGCTCTGCGGGCCTGGGCGGCGCGAACCGGCAACCGGCTTGCCGGCGACCAGGAAAGTGAATTGCCGGCCCCCATCGTGGTCTGTGACGATCTTGCCTTGCCCCTCGGTTCGCTCCGGGTTCGGGCCCACGGCGGTGCTGGCGGGCAGAAGGGCCTGGCGCACATCATCCAGGTTCTGGGGGGGGAGTACATTCCGCGGGTGCGGCTCGGCATCGCCGGCGGTGACGGGCAGATCCCAGCCGAGGAATGGTCGGACTACGTGCTCGAACCGTTTCTGGCCGACGAAGAAATAATAGTGCAGGAACTCGTGGCGCTGGCCAGTGATGCCCTGGAATATCTGCTGGAACACGATCCGATCCAGACGGCTTCCCGCTTCAACCGACGGCTCCGACCGCAGGTCGATTGAACGTCTCGCCAGTCAACCTCAGACCAGTGAAAACTTGCCATTTCAGTGGCTGACGGGTATATTCTGCCCTTGCCGTATTGGCAACCAAGGCTCCATCGAGCCAGTGATACATCGAGCCAGCTTGCTGGCTGGAGACAACACATCCCTACCCGGGCTGACACAATGACCACCTGCGAACGCGGTGGCACGGTGAATAGGGACCCGGGTCATCCTGTCCGAGGGGAGGTGAATCCAGTGGTCAAGTACGAATTGGTATTTATCCTCAAGGCAGATCTGCCCGAGTCCGAGTTGGAGGCGCACGTCGAGAAGGCGTCGGCCATCATCGCGGAGCACAAGGGCGAGGTCACCTTGCGTGATCATTGGGGCGTGCGACGCCTGGCTTACGAGATCGAAGATGAGACCAAGGGGAACTACATGTTCATGAAGTTCCGGAGCGAGGGCACCGTCGTGAAGGCGTTGGACCGGGAGTTCCGGCTCGACGATCTCGTTCTGCGTCACCTGATCGTTCGCGACGAGGAGTGGGCGGAGCGTAACCGTGCAGCCCGCGCCAAGCAACGGGCCAAGAAAGCAAAGGCATCCGAACCCGCCGCAGCCGCCAGCGACTAGGAATACGGTCGGCAGTTCATTGTCTGGTCGCCATCGGCGATCGTGAGGAAAGAAGGACCGCATGGCACGGAAGAATCTCCGGCTGAAGAAGAAGAAGAAGAAGAAGAGGAGGCCTGGTAAAAGGAAGGTATGCTACTTTACCAAACACGGTCTCGTGGCCATCGATTACAAGGATGAAGACCTGCTCCGGCGCTTCATCACCGAGCGGGGCAAGATCGCACCGCGGCGTAATACCGGCACCACCGCCAAGTATCAGCGGCTGCTGGCGACGGCCATCAAGCGGGCCCGGCATCTGGCTCTGTTGCCGTACGTGAAAGAGTATTACCGGTAGTCCCTGGCGGAGGAGCGACCCATGTCTGCCCGCTGGGCCGTCTGCCCTTTCGTCGCCGGTGTCGTGACCATCGGGGCGACCTTCGTACTGGCGAACAGTGACGGATCGGTGATGGAGGGCAGCCTCCTCATGTCACTGGTTCCGCTGTCGGTCACCGTGGCGTGGGGGCTTTCGCTGTTCCTCTCCCGGACGGTGGGACTGCATCTGGTACTGGCGGCCGCACTACTTTTCGCGGTGGCCATCCTGACGTCCGAGGGTGTCGCCCTGGCCCTCGTGGCCTATGTGGCCTGCGGTTTGGGGCTGGGACTGGCACTGACCTGCGGCTGGCGGCACGATGTGACCCTGGGGCTCGGGTTGTTGCCCATGCTCGTGGTCACATTCTGGGCGGCGGCTCAGCTGCCGTACGACCAGTTGATTCTCGAGAGTGAACAGGAAGCAGCGGTCTGGCTGGAGAGCCAGCTCCATACCATCGAGGACGAACAGGCGCGGGCGATGCTGCTCGCGGATAACCTGCGGGTCCTGGCCTGGATGACCAAGGTCATCCAGCAGACCTGGCCCGGATTGCTGGTGCTGGGACTCCTGGCCAACGTCAGCCTGGCATTGTTGCTGATACGCTGGCTCGGCCGCTTGCTGCGGAGCAGCTTGCCGATACGATCGTTCGGCAGCTTTCACCAGTGGCGGTTTCCGTTTTACCTCGTCTGGTGCCTGGCTGTCGGTCTGGTGCTCATCATCTCGCGAGCGGACGGCTGGTCGCGGGCGGGCTTGAACATCGTCCTGGTCACCGGGCTGGTGATCGGGATCCAGGGGTTGGCCGTTCAGATCAATCTGATGGGCCGAATCTGGCCGGCCTGGGCGCGGATTCTGTTCTGGACCATCGGGGCGCTGTTTTTGCCGCCGGTGATTTTCGCCAGCAGCATCCTCCTGGGGCTGGTCGATCAGTGGTTGGATCTCCGACGACTCAGTCCGGTCCCGGACCGGTAAGACGACGATTTGGCCGGGGACTTTCACCCCGACCGCTTTAATAACCAAGAAGGTGGTTTACGATGGAAGTGATCCTTTTGAAGAACGTGGACAACCTGGGCGAGATAGGGGCCGTCGTGACGGTGGCGCGCGGGTATGCCCGCAACTATCTCATCCCGCAGGGGATGGCCGCCATCGCCGACGAGCGTCACAAGCGCATCGTGGTGGAGACGATGAAGCAGGCCAAGATGCAGGACCAGAAGGCCAAACGAGACGCCGAAGGGCTGGCCGAGCGGATGGGCGAACTGTCCTGTACCATCTCCGTGCAAGCGGGTGATGACGACAAGCTGTTCGGTTCGGTCACTGGCCGGGACATCGCCACCTCCCTTTCCGAGCAGGAAATCGAGGTCGATCACAGGCAGGTGGAGCTCGAGGAACCGATCAAGCAACTCGGGGTATACTCGGTTCCCGTGAAGCTGCATGCCGAGGTGGTCGTGAACGCCAAGGTCTGGGTGGTCAAGGCCTGATGGAAAGTTTGCTGGAAAGCTTGAGTGGAAGCTTGATTGAATGCTTGAGTGAAAGCTCGAGCCAATAGCTGAGCGACCTGTCGCCCCCAAGACGGCTCACCGAACGAGAGAGGAACACGGCGCGGATGGATACCGGCGTGAACAACCCTGCGTCACCTGGCTATTGCGTCATCATGGCCGGTGGCAGGGGAACCCGCTTCTGGCCCCTCAGTCGAGCACAACAACCGAAGCAGTTCCTGGCGCTGAGTTCCAGCCGTTCCATGTTGCGTGACACGTTCGACCGGGTGGAGCCGTTGTGTGGCGCGGAGCGGATCCTCGTGGTCACTACCGCCGGCCTGGCCGTGGCCACAGCCAGGGAGTTGCCGGAACTGCCGGAGCAGAATATCATCTGCGAACCATGTGGTCGGAACACCGCTCCCTGTGCGGCCCTCGGCATCGGTCTGGCCGCGAAGCTGGGAGGGCGTTGCCCCGTAGCCCTGTTACCGGCCGATCACTGGATCCCCGATGCGGACATCTTCCGTCAGCAGCTCCAGGCAGCCTTCGCCTACGCCACCACCACCGGCGAGGCAGTGACCTTCGGCATCATCCCGTCACGTCCGGAGATCGGTTACGGGTACCTGGAAACCACCGGGGAGGAAGTTGGGGACAGTAAGCCGGAAGCGGCGACGGCGCCACCACTGCGGGGTCTCCGTTTCGAGGAGAAACCGGATCTACCCACGGCCGAATCGTATCTCGCCGGCGGCCGCCATTACTGGAACAGCGGCATCTTCGTCTGGGACAGTACCGCTTTCGCCGAGGCGTTGGCGGAGCACTTGCCCGCCATGGCCGAGTTGCTCTCCACACCGATCGACACTTTCGGCAGCCCGGCATTCGTTACCGCATTGACCACGGCCTATGACGCCATCGAGGCCATCTCGATCGATTTCGGGATCATGGAGAAACTGCCGGCCTTTGCGGTCTACAAGGCGGCGTTCGACTGGTCCGATCTGGGCAGCTGGGACGTCTGGGGCGGGATGGCGCCCGAACTGGCCGGCGACAACCACGGCCGGACGGATCTGTACCCGCTCGATAGCGCTGCCAATTACGTGTACGCACCGCAGAAGACGGTGGCGCTCATCGGCGTGGACAATCTCATCGTGGTGGACACGCCGGATGCCTTGTTGATCTGTCACACCGACGCCGCCCAGCGGATCAAGGAAATCACCACCCGCCTCGAACAGAACGACCGTGAGGAGCTGCTGTAGCCGAGTTCCGGGGAACTGGAAGGAAAGGAGCATTGACCACTCATGATTACGTCACGTCGTTTTACACTGCCTGCCGCCCTGCTGCTACTGGGAGTACTGGCGGTATGTGGCACATCTTGTCGCCAGGAGACGGAACAGTCCAGTGGCTTGCCCGATTGGTCCGGCATCTTCGGTAACGGATACGCGGACCACAGCCCGGTCATCTGCCGGGTCGGCGACCTGGAGATCACCCAGAACGACATGGATCGTCGATATGAGGAGCTGCCTCCCGCGCTCATGTCCCGCTTTTCCGGCCAGGGCTGGGAGATGCGTTTCTTGCGGTACATGGTCGAAGAGGCCTTGCTGACCCAGGAGGCGGTCAATCGCAAACTCTTTCTGGAACCGGGGGTTTCTCAGCGTCTGATCTCACAGTACCGCACCGCCTTGAAGGCCGCCTTGCGCGATCACTATCTGATGGAAGGCTTCGAGCCGACGGAAGAACAGATTGTCACCTATTACGAGCAGAATCAGGCAGATTACCGGCGCGAGGGGAAAATCCACGCACGGCACATTCCGTGTCAGAGTCGCGAGGCTGCTCAGGAC
The DNA here is from genome assembly GCA_043823125.1 of bacterium. Classification (GTDB taxonomy): domain Bacteria; phylum Krumholzibacteriota; class Krumholzibacteriia; order LZORAL124-64-63; family LZORAL124-64-63; genus JBDRBC01. The sequence continues at coordinate 4,755 of JBDRBC010000178.1, forward strand.
GCCTACAACCAGATCATGGAACTGGAAGCAGAAGAACCGAACGTCTTCATCAGGTTAGTGGCCAGTTTTTCCACCAATCAGAAGTCCGCCGTTCAGGCTGGGGATCTCGGCTGGTTCACCGTCCAGGGCTTCATCCCGGCCCTGACCTACGGCGAGGCGTTCGCCACCACCATCTGGGACTGGCCCATCGATGTCCATCCGCCGGTGGAGATCGGGGGAGAGTGGCACGTCATCGAGATCCTGGACAAGGATTTCGACCGGCCCATGGCGCTGGAGGAGGCTCGTGATCGGGTGCTGTCCGATCTGGTTCCGGTGCTCCAGGAGGAGCTGGTGGAAGAGTGGCTGCGCGCGACCAAGCTGGCCACCGACATCGAGTATTTCGGCGATTTCCGTCCCGGTGGCGGGTTGACGGATCGGGAGCTGTTCGAGCGCGCCTGGTACGCCAACACACCCGAACAGAAAATCGACATCTACAAGCTGCTCATCGAGGATTATCCCGACAGCGAGTGGACCGACGACGCCCTGTTCATGATCGCCAACGTGTATATGGATACCTGGTCCGACGTCCGCCTCACCAGTCGCTACCTGAACCGGCTCGTCAAGGACTACCCCGAAAGCGAGCTGTACGACGACGCGGTGTACATTCGCGACAATCTGAACAGCCCGAGCTTCCGTAAGCCCGTGGATATCGACGATCTGCGACCCGGTGGGCGGACGAGTGAGACTCGCGTCGCTGACGACGCCGGACCTTTTCCTGGCTAGTTGACCTGGCGGGGGGCATTGACAGCCCCCCGCCCTCTGTTAGACTGTTCCTGACCGATACACGACTCTGGCTGTGGTATCTTTTCGCTTGTTTTACTGGCTCGCGAGGGAAAGAACTCAAACTCCATCAGGGGGTCGATATGCGCCGGAAACAACAGGCAAGATGCGGACGATTGCCGGTACTTTTCCTGGGCTTGCTGGTTTTCCTGCTACCGGGGAGTATCGCTGCGCAGGTGGATCCGGAAACCTCGTCACCGGCGGACGTTGCCGCCAAGCACAGTTTGCTGGTGGAGGAATTCGCCCTGGGACACGGGTACGACCGGGAGGCGAGGGCGCCGCTGGACACGGCCACGGTGTTCGCCGCGGATGTGGAGCGGATCTACTGTTACACAAGGATCGTCGGCGCCGAGATCCCGACCCAGATCACTCACGCCTGGTATCACGAAGGTGAAAACCGGGCCAAGGTTCGTCTGGCGGTGGGGCTACCGAGCTGGCGGACCTTTTCCTACAAGACGATTCTCCCCATCTGGACCGGACGGTGGGAGGTCAAGGTCCTTGACGCCGAGGACAACGTACTGGCCACGCGCAAGTTCACCATCCAGTAGCTAGCCGCCACCGGATACGGGCGACAACTGGACGCCTGAGCAAGGGAGTCGACATGATCCAGGTAACCGTGGCCGGCATGATCCTCGATCAGAACACCCGGGGACCGGTGCTGTTGCTGCACTTGCCGCCACTGGACAAGTACCTGCCGGTCTGGATCGGTCCCAGCGAGGCGGCGTCAATCAGCATGGCGTTGCAGAAGGAGCGCTTCGAACGCCCCCTGACCCACGACCTGCTCGCCACCATCATCGACGGTCTCGACGGCAAGGTGGCCAAGATCACCATCACCGAGCTGCGCGAGAATACCTTTTACGCCAAGATCTTCATCGAGCGGGGCCAGCAGATGATCGGCATCGATGCCCGTCCCAGCGATTCCATCGCCATCGCCATCCGGACCGAGGCGCCCATCTTCGTTGCCGAAGCGGTGGTGGATCAGGAGCGGGACCACCTGTTGAGTCTGGACGAGAACCTCACGAGCCAGATCATCGACCGCCATACCGGCGGTCCCACCGACCATTTCGCCGACCTCGACCCGGCGGCTTCAGAAAAAACCGAACCGGCCGAATCAGACAGCGACGGTGCGAGCGAGGGAGTCGACCATGCATCGGAAACAGATCCGGAACCTCCAGCGGACCCGGAGAACGAAGGGGACGAGCGGGAATGAGATCAGCTGCGGTACGCGTCAGTTTGTGCAGCGAAACACGTTTCTACGCCGGCCACCTGCTGACACGGGTTCTGGCAGTCGGCACGGTGATCCTGGCGCTCTGGTTGGCCGGGTGCGCCACCACGAAATCTCCGCAGCCGGATATCGAGTCGGGATTGACACCACAGGAACTGGCCCGGGCCGAGCGGATCTTCCGTCAGCTGGAACAGGAATATGCGCTCCACATGGACGGCAAGGTGATGGAGCTGGCCTACGAGTTGATGGATCACTACCAGGAATATCCCCGGGTGGACGAGGCGACCCTGCTGGCGACCCGAGCCGCCCGGCGGCAGGGTGATCTCGCCCTCGGCCGACGGATGGCCCAGGAGTTCCTCGAGCGGTATCCCGACAGTGAATCCTATCCGGACATGTTGACCCTGGGCGGCGATATGGCTGCCGCGGATGGAGACACTGCCGCCGCCGCCGACCTGACCATCCAGCTCTTCGACCGGCTGGATCGGGGCCTGGCTCGCCGCAACGCAGCCGAGCGGGCCCAGCTGTTCCTGGAGAAGCTCTCCGCGGCGGATCTGGCCCGGCTGGTGTCTCGTCATCCCCACAGCGGGCTCGGGCCGTATCTCCGTTTCATGCACGCCCGTCGGCTGGTGGAGGCCGGACGGCAGGCCGAAGCGGGGGATAGCGTGGCCGCGCTCCGTGAACTGGCGCCGGAGAGCGAATGGCTTACCGAGGCGGAAAAGCTGCTGGCGGAGACGCATTTGGACGGCGGCTCCACTCCGGAACGTCGTTCCGCCACCGCGGTGGATCCGGCTCGCATCGGCATTCTCTGTCCACTCACCGGTCGCTACGCCGTCTTCGGGAACGCCTTTTACGACGGCGCTTCCCTGGCCGTCCGGATCATGAACAGCCTCGGCTGGCGGCAATTCGAGCTGGTCGTGGAGGACACGGAGGGCGATCCGGTCAGCGCGGCGCTGGCGGCTCGCCGCCTGGTGGACGAACACGGAGTCATCGCCTTGATCGGGTCACTCCGCAGCGCGACCACCGTCGCCGCCGCCGTGGTGGCCGATGTCTACCGGGTGCCGTTCGTTTCACCCACCGCCGCTAACACCCGGATCTGGAAACTGGGCCGCGGCGTATTCCAGACCAACCAGACCGGGCAATTCGAAGCCACGTTGTTGGCCCAGCTGGCCACCCGGGTCCTGCTCAAGGAAGACTTCGCCATCCTCTACGCCGATAGTCCCGACGGTGCGCGAGGCTTCCAGGTCTTCGCCGACGAGGTGCGGGAGTGCGGCGGCACGGTGGTGGCAGCCGTCTCCTTCGCTGCGGACGCCACCGATTTCCGGATTCCGCTGGCGGAGATCAAAATGGCGCGGCCGGAAGTGGTGTACGTCCACGCCTCGGCGGACCAGATGCGCTTGCTGGGACCCCAGCTCGATTTCTACCAGGTGAACACCTTGATCATGGGACCGAGTAGCTGGAACGCGCCCAGTCTGCAGCGGGAGTGCGGCGCCATCATGGAGCGGGCCATCTTCCCCAGTGAAACGGCGCTGTTCCCGGCCGATTGGTCGGAGCATTTCCACGACAGCTGGCAACCCGAACATCTGCCGGCCGACGCCACGCCACTCGCCCTGAAAGCGTACGAGGCCACCCGCCTGGTGCTCGACACCATCGCCCAGCACGACATCGAGCAGCGCGCGGCCTTGACCGACTCGCTCCGACTGCGTTTGCAAACCCAGCAGTTCGACAGCACCGAGCTGGCGGCTTTCACGGGCATCGTCAACATGTTCTCCGGCGGCGAGATTATCGACTTTCCCGTGGACATGTTCCAGGAGACCTGGCAGGAGGTGGCCGCGCTGGAGGCCGACCTGTTCGATCTGGAGGATCCGGAAGAGTTGGAAGAGTTGGCGCCCGGGGAGGAGAACAACGAGACCGGCACCGATATTCCCGGCGATGAGAACGTGATCCCCATCCCGACCCGGGAACGCGCCACCGGTGACAGTTCGGAACGGGAGTAGCTCAGGAAGACCCGTCAGTTGCCACCGCGCTGCCGTAGGGACTCCGGAAGCGGATGACGATGTGGTTCCAGAAACCCTGCGGCGGTTTTCCCTGGTGCCACACCGGCTTGTACAGCCACTCATTCACCGCCTTGAGCACCACCTCGCCGAAGGCGGGCCCGCCCGACGAACTGATGATGTAACTGGCCGTGACCTTGCCCTCCTCACCCACGAAAAACGCCACCTCCACCCGCACGAGCGGTTTGCGCCGATCGGCCTCCGTGGCGTTGCTCGGATACTGCGGCCGGACCATGCGGATCAGCACGAACCACGGATTCGTCTGCTGGGGAAGGTTCATCTCGATCTGATCCACCACATCCAGGTCGGGATCCGATTCGGCGTCGGCGTAGACGTCCGATTCCACTACCGGGCTCTCCACCGGTTCGGGCACGAACTCGTCCGCCTGGTCGACGGTTTCTTCGGGCTCGACCTCCACGTTGGGCGGCGGCGGGTTGTCCTGGAAGAACTTCTCCTCCTGGTGCTGAGTGTCCTGCCCCTCATCGATGGACAGCTCGGGCATGATCCGCATCTCGCCCTCGGCGCCGGAGAACTCGAACCGTTTCTTCACGTCCTGCCGACTGGGACCGAACAGGATCAGCGCCAGCAGACCGAGCAGTGCCACCACTGTCGAGTACAGCATTCGCTGCCGGGTCCGGTCCTTGAACATGGTCTGTTCGGTGGGCTGGTTGGATCTATCCGTGGTGTCCAGGGCGATCACTCCTTCAGGGGTCGAAACGCTGGCTGCAATCCCAAAATATTACCGATTCTCGAGCAGTGAGACAAAGTCGAATCGACCGTCGGTCGTCCGGCGCATGGCCCACAGCTGCCAGTTCGCGCCGGCATGAATCTCCAGGGTATGCAACACACCGCGGCAGGGAAGTCCCGGCGACACGGATGAATATATGGTGTCGGTCGCCGGCGGGCACCAGCGCGGCGGCAACCAGAGGAAATTCCCGTCCAGCTTGATCCAGTCGATGCGGTCCAGCGGCGGGAAGCGCCTGGCGTTTTCGGTCAGGAGTGTACCCGGGTGCACTACCTCGGTCAGGATCTGCTCGCCGGCCAGCAAGCTGGCAATACTCAGGAACAGCGCCCGCGCCTCGGCCTGCTGGTGGGACGGATGGAGCAGGCGGTCTTCGGCATCGAAATCGGTCGGTAGCTCCAACCCGACCTCCAGGGCGGGGCAGGCGGTGTGACGCAGAAGGTAGGCGTAGGAGGGACCGATCTGGATTGGACCGGTGGTTGTTTCCTCAGCGTCGGCGTCAGTAGTGAACGTCGCGACCACCGCTTCCGGAGTGGCGCCGTACAATGGCGCAGCTACCCGTGCGAACAGTTGCGCCCAGGCCCGGCCGGTGCGGCTGTTGGGATAGTGTCCGGATTTGGCCAGGCATGCCGGGTCGTGATTACGCCGGATGGTAAGGAACAGGTCGGCGTCCACGTCGTTGGCGCGTAGAATTTTCTCCTCGGCCGGTAGCCAGCGTTCGTCGGTGCGGGTCAGCACCACGTTGGCGCCGGCGCCGCGCAGCAGGCTGGCGGTCTTCTCCGCCACGCGCAGGTTGAGGTCGGCGCCGCGGGTGCCGAGAGGACCGATGCCGTCGTCCTCGCTGCCGCCGCCGGTGGGATCGATGACGATGGTCTTGTCGATGAGATCGGCGAGGACCGGTCGCCAGTGGAAGGTGTCGGGTGGGGTGGCGCCGGGTTCCGACCAGGGAGGAAGGTGGTTCTCGTCGGCGAAGATGGGGTGGGCGCCGTCGGCTTCGAGCCAGAACGAGGTGCCATCCCTGATTTCAACCAACGGAGCAGTGGGATCGAATGTGAGCTTACCTCCCACCCTCCAAACTG
>JBDRBC010000179.1:0-3546 GCA_043823125.1 bacterium
TGCGCCCTGGCCGGTATCCTCGCCCACCACGACGTTGCCGCCAGCGGCCGCTTCCAGTGGTGCATCGCCCAGGGGGTGGAAATGGGCCGCCCCAGCATCTTGAATGCCGAGGCGGAAAAAGTGGACGGCAATATCGTCAACACCAGCATCGGCGGCGCCTGCGTGATGGTCGCCGAGGGCGAGATCGAGTTGGATTGACTTACCGGAACAGGACCTTCACCTGGCCCCAGGTCGTATTCTCCGTGGGGATCGGAAGGCCCGGCGCCGCTCAACACCCCCGCGTGGGGAACGGATATCGACCGGCGGGAATACGGACCGGCTGCAGTGAACAGGAGAACTCCAGAGATTCTCTGAAAAAGCGTGAGCTTTTCACCATTCCAGTATAGAGTGTGAACAATCGATGGAACCCGACCCATTGAATCATTCGTGATACCGCCCCTGAGAGGGTCGTACTATCTCTACCTCCACAAGAACAGGGGCTCTATTGCGAAAGAGCGACGTCAACGTCCTGCTGGTGTTTCCCCGTTTCAGCCGCAACTCGTTCTGGAACTACCAGGAGACCTGCGCCATCGCAGGCCGCAGGTACTCGGCCGCGCCGCTGGGATTGATCACGGTGGCCGCGCTCCTGCCCGCGGAGTGGTCGGTGCGGCTGGTCGATCGCAACATCGAAGCGCTGCCTGACGGCGACCTCGAGTGGGCCGACCTGGTCATGATCGGCGGCATGTTGCCCCAGCAGGAGGATACCAAGCGGGTCATCGCCCTGGCTCACGACAAGGACAAGCCGGTGGTCCTGGGCGGACCGGACGTGACCTGCAGCCCATCCGTGTTCGAGGAAGTGGAGTTCCGGATTATCGGCGAGGCCGAGGAGATCATGGCCGATTTTCTGGCGGCCTGGCGCCGGGGCGACCGGCGCGGCACCTTCGTCGCGCAGACCTTTCCGAGCCTCCTCGACTCGCCGTTGCCCCGCTTCGATCTCCTCAAGCTGCAGCACTACATGCATGTGGGCGTGCAGTACTCACGGGGGTGTCCTTTCAACTGCGAGTTCTGCAACATCATCGAGTTGAACGGACGTGTCCCCCGTTTCAAAACCAACGAGCAGATGTTCCGCGAGCTGGACACCCTGCATGCGCTCGGTTACCGCGGGCACGTGGATTTCGTCGATGACAACTTCATCGGCAGTCAGAAAATCGTCCGGCCGTTCCTGGAGGCGCTCGCCGGCTGGAGCCGGCGCAAGGGCCGGCCGTTCGGGTTCTCGGCCGAGACGAGCCTGAACGTGGCCGACAACGACGAGATGCTGGACCTGATGCGGCGGAGCGGCTTCTTCGCCATCTTCATCGGCATCGAGACTCCCGACACCCAGACCTTGCTCAGTGTGAAGAAGCGGCAGAACACCGGGAGGGATATTGCCCAAAGCATCCACAAGATCTATCGGGCCGGCATCTACGTGAATGCCGGTTTCATCATCGGATTCGATGCCGAAACGGACTCGGTGGCGCCGGAGATGACCCGCTGCATCGAGGAGATGGCCGTCCCGGTCTGCATGGTGGGACTTCTGTATGCGTTGCCGGACACCCAGCTCTCCCGGCGATTACACCAGGAAGGCCGGCTTCACGCCGCATACGACCATGTGGGCAGTGACAACGCCGCCGATCAATGCACGTCTGGATTGAACTTCGATACTCTGCGTCCCCGCTCGGACATTCTCCAGGATTACCGGGCGGTTCTCAGGTCGATCTATCATCCGGTGAGTTTCTTCGGCCGCGTACGTCGCCTGGTGCGCGCGCTCGATCCCCTGCCGGACAGACTCCCCAATGTGCTCCCCCGCGTCTGGCGCGATATCAGGTCCTTCCTGCGCATCAGCTGGCGCCTGGGGGTCCGCGACCGGGAAGTCCGCGGTCCTTACTGGCAAGCGCTGGGCGACAGTCTGCTGCACAATCCACCGGCCTTCAAGACGGTCGTCTCGTTCGCCGGCCTGTACTTGCACTTCAAGCCGTTCGCCGGCTTCATGGACACCCAGCTCCGGGAGCAGATCGAGGCGCTGCCTTCAACCGACCCGAACCTTGCCGTCCGGCGCGCTCGCAGCATGCAGGGGTGAGGGGACGGCGCTAGCAGCCCGTGGATCAATCCTCCTCGCGACCGGGTATCCTCCAGCCGGATTCCGGAATACCCATCCGTTGCATCAGGTCCACGTACCGGGGATCCGAACGGTACGGATCCAGGGCCGGTTGCGCGATCATATGGATGGTGGGTACATGTTCCTCGTAGGCCCTTTCGAGCCAGGCAAAGGTCTGGTCGGCGTTGCCGGCGAGAGCGAAGTACCGGGCGACAGTGAGGGGATCAGTGTATTCGCTCTGCGACAAGGTGGTGAGTCGCTCCGCGCGCACAAGGGAGGCCCCGCGGATACCCGCCGCGGCATAGGCTTCCTCCAGGAACGGCTCGGATTCGGGATCACAGCAGATCACGGAGTGCCGTAATTCGACCATGGCTTTCTCGAATTGACCCTGCTGATAGTACGAGGAGTAGAGGATATGCCAGCCCGCCTGGGGATCGCCAGAGAAGGCCCGCCACTGCTCGATCTCCGTGATGGCCTCCTCGTACCGCCCAGCGAAAAGGAGATGGATCCAGACCACCAAATTTCTGAGGTAAGAGAACGGGTCGAACTGGCGGCCGCGCTTGACCAGCGCCACGGCCTCATCGAAACGCCCATAAATGGTCAGGACATCGGCCAGACCATGGAGGGTATAGCCGTTGCTGGGGTCGAGCTCCAGCGCTCGGCGTAACTCCCGCTCGGCGGCGGCCCAGTCCCAGTTGAAGTACAGCTCGACGAAGCCCAGCACGGCATACGCCCCGCCGTGGTCGGGATCGAGTTCCAGCGCCCGTATGGCTGAGTCCCGCGCCGGCGGAAATACCTCGCGGGGGGGTACGTCTCCCACGATGCCGAACACGATGTAGGACCCGGCCAGGAACGCATGGGCCATAGCGGAGTTCGGATCAGCGGCGACCGCCTGCTCAAAAAATCGCCGGGCCTCCAGGGCGTCCTGGTACGTGAACTTGTTCAGGTGGTGTTGCCCCCGCAGCAACAACTCGTATACATCGGGATCGATCGTGCGATCGGTAGCCAGGCGTTCCTGCTGCTGCGGCGTCAGGACGATGTCGATCTCACCGGCGATCGCCTGCGCCACCTCGCTGAACAGGTTCAGGATGTCCTCGAGTTCGCGCGCAATCTCCGGGATCGACTTGTCGGTCCCCGCATAGTGCATGGCCGAGGTCCGCGAGATGACACGCAGGGTACCGATCTTGGACAGCTCGGTGATCAACGCCTCGTGCATCCCCTCCACGAAGAAGTCCTGCCCTGCATCGCCCATCATGTTGTCGAGAGGCAGCACGGCCAGGGAACGAATGGGCGACAGGCTCTCTTTCCCCTGCAATTTCTCGCGCAGGTTCCCGATGTTCAGGCCAACGAGGAGTGCCCCAATGACCACGACGGCGGCCATAATACCACCAAGGACGGCCAGGGGGCGTTGAGATCCAGGGGCCGGAGTTGTC
>JBDRBC010000180.1:0-4271 GCA_043823125.1 bacterium
CCTCGTCACCCTCGTCATCCTCGTCGCTGGTCACGACCGCCTCGTCGCTCTCGGCAACCATGGGCGACGGCTCGTCAGCCGGCAGCACGGCCAGGTAGAGATGACTCGTCATCTCCATGTCGGCATTGGACATGGCGAACCAGCTCCGCACCGGGCCGGCGTCGGTGGAGCCGAAGAAGTAGAGGTACTTGCCGCCGGCGTCGAACACCGGTTCGGCCACATCGCTCAGACCGTCGGTCAGGGCGGTGGACTCGTCGTCGGCCAGGGAGTAGAGGTGCACCTGCTGGAAGTAGTTGATGGTGTACAGGGTGTAGACGATCCACCGCGAGTCCGGCGACCAGGCGTGGTGCAACATCTTCATCGGCCCGTACAGAGCTTCCTGGGCGATCTTGTGCGGCTGCCCTTCGTTGATGTCGATCCAGTACAGCGACCAGGAGTTGTCCGTGTAGCAGATCTTCTCGCTGTCCGGCGACCAGACCGGCGTGTCGTAGAACCCCGAACCACCCATCTCGAACCTGCGCACCTCGCCCTTGCCGTCTGGTCCTTTACCGTCTGGTCCTTTGCCGTCCTGGGGCGCCACGTGCAGCGCGTACTCGCCGCCCTCATCGCTGAAGTAGGCGATCCACTGGCCGTCCGGGGACCAGGCCGGATCGTGTTCGTGTACCGCCACCGTCTTGGTCAGATTGCGCGGATGCCCCTTCTCCGCCGGCACGGTGACGATCTCGCCCCGGTACCCGAATACGGCTCGCGCGCCCGCGGGCGAAATGGCCGCCGCGCGGATGAAATCGTCGTCACTGGCGAACCGCGGCCGCGTCTCGATGAGGTCGGCCGCCACGCTGATCTGCAACCGCTGGGTCTGTCCGGATACCACCGTGTACAGGTGCAGATATCCAGCCTGTTCGTAAGCGATGCAGCCGCCGGACTGGCTCCCACCCGCCGCGATCACCGAGAAATCCTCGTGCTGGGTCAGCTGCCGCACCTCGGCCGTATCGAGATCGTACGAGAACAGGTTGAACTCGCCGTTACGGTCGGATCGGAAATACACAGCCCCACCGATCCACATGGGATCGGTATCGTTGCATCCGCCCTTCGGCTTGGAGATCTCCCGCACCGCGTAATCGGCCAGGTCGATGATCCAGATGCGCGAGATGGTCCCGCCCCGGTAATTCTTCCACTGCCCGAACCGCTCGGCATTGGGCGTGTAGGCCATGAAATCGCCCGCCGGCGAATAACACGCCTTGTGCGCGTTCGGGATGGGCAACTGATTGATCCGCCCGTGCTCCACATTCACCGTGAAGAGCTGTTCGTGCCGATAAGAAACCGCCGCCGCCCGCGACGAGGCGAACAGCACCTGCGTCCCATCCGGCGTCCACCCACAAACCCGATCCCGCCCCGGATGCCAGGACAACCGCTTGGGCTCTCCACCGGTGGCCGGCACAACAAACACGTCGGTATTGCCATCGTATTCGCCGCTGAACGCGATGAGCCCGCCATCAGGCGAGAAAAACGGCGACGACTCCTGCCCTGAATGCGAGGTCACTCTCCGAGCCTGCCCGCCATCCTTGTCAGCTACCCACAAGTCGCCGGCGTAGATGAATGCCACGTGGTTCTCACTTACCGCGGGCTCACCTAGTAGCCGGGTGTCCTCGATGTTCACAGCCTGCACAGCCGGCGCCAGACAACCAGCGGCCAGCAATATCACCAAAACGGGAATCAATCGTCGGGAATTCATGAACAACCCTTTCGCCTAGGGTACGGATGGGTTTGATGGGACCGATAATTCGCATACAATTCCGGGCGAGTGTACTACTCGGGGCACTCCCGGAACAGCAACACTTCAACCGCTCGCAGAAATGCTCCGGGGGCGTATGCTCCCCGCTCAGGAACAGGTTCCGAACCGTTCCTGAGAGCCGGGCATCACACTCCGGGCACATCACCCATTGATATTCCGGGTAAAGTCTTCCTCCTGAAATGACGATCTAAAATCCGAGAGACTAGCGCGTGGTTCGACCGTCTGCCGTCGTCTGGAGAGCGGGTTGATTCCTGCCTATTAATCAAAGCGAGGCCCAACCCGGAGTCGCAATAGTTTAAATAACCGTATGTAAGGTGGTTGCTTGATGAACGTCGATCAGAACTACCCATCATGCTCGGGCCAGGATACGGCCGTTGCCGAGGAGACGGCCGTCGAATCCCGGCTCAGCATAACGCCTGATGGCATGGCGCTGATCCTGAACTGTCCCGACCCGGGAGATGACCTGGGGCCACTCGTCGATTCATTACTGGAAGAAATGGCCATGCTCGGCATCCAGGAGCCTCCCGCCCGGGAGGACCTGGAACCGCTTGTCCGCAACAACTATCACGAGGGATTCGAGATCCGCAATCTGGTCCTGCTCAGGGGCACACCGGCGGGAAAATCGAGTGACGGCTATTTCCTGTGGTCCGACGATTATTTCGTCAGCGGTTTCGCCGTGGATAACGAGACCGACGCCATCGACTACTGGAATCGGCTGGACAACCTGGCGGTGACCAAGGACCAGGTACTGGCGCTCATCGTTCCTCCCCATCAGGGCCAACCCGGAGTCGACGTGCGCGGCAAAACGCTGAAACCGGCCAAGGCGTACCGGGCTCTCATTTTAGCCGGAGAGAATGTCCACGTCGTGGAGGACGGTGGTTGCCGGGTGCTGCGGGCCACCATCGGGGGCCGCCTGCGCTGGGCCGACGACACGGTGTCCGTGGACAACACTTACGTGATAAAGGGCGACGTGGGCATCGAGACCGGGCACATCAAGCACGAGGGCGCCCTCGTCATCGAGGGCGACATCAAGACCGGCGCCGTGGTTCAAGCCGATGGTGATATCATGGTCCAGGGTGCGGTGGAGCCTGCCAACATCACGGCCGGAGGCAGCCTGTCCGTGGAGGGCGGGCTGGTAGGTAGCGAGGAGTACCGGATCAAGGCGGATGGAGGCGTCAACGCCAAGTTCATCCTCGACGCCCACATCGACGCCGGCGGCGACATCGTGGTCGCCAGGGAGATCACCCATTCCCAGCTGCGTACTCGCGGTCGTGTGCTCACGCCCAAGGGGCGGATCATCGGCGGCCAGCTCATGGCGCTGCAGGGAATCACGGCGGGGCAGACCGGCAGCCCGCGTCATACGAAAACCTTGCTGGTGACCGGGCGGGACTACACGCTGGCCGACCGGCAGGAAGAGCGGCTGGCGACCATCATGCTGCTGGAACGTCGGCTGAAACAGCTCAAGATCAAGGGTCAGCAGATGCGGAACCGGTTGAAGCAGCTTTCGGACCGGGACAAGCAGACCCTGCGTGACATGAAGCTGGAATACCAGACCCTCAATCAGCACCTGGACCAGGAACGTGAAGCGCTCGAGGCCCTGGAGCATCACTCCCGCAAGCTGACCGACAGCATCATCTCCGTGAACGAAAGTATTCATCCGGAGACGGTCTTCCAGATCAAGGACGCCCAGAAGCGGGTGACCAAACAGCTGGAAAAGCCGCGTCAGGTGGCGCGAACCAACGGGGAGATCTCCATCGTGTTCCAGGTGAAGGCGAAGATCACATACTGAGATTCTCACGCCAGAGCCGGGCTCCTCGCCCTGAGAAGCCCGGCTGGTCTTTGACCCGTATCGACGACATCAGCTCCGCTTACGCTTTGGCCAGGCGAACAGGAACCAGGCGATGGCCACCATGATCCCTTCCGTGATGGGCAATCCGGTATAGTACACCTCGCGGAATTCCTCGTCGCCGGACACGGTCTCGAAGAAGACATCGTCCATCATGTCGTCGGCATAGAACGTCCCCCGCAATTTGGTCAGGAAGCACGGTTCTCGGATCAGTCCGCCGAGTACTGGATACGTCTGCCGGACTCGGCCCAGTTCCTCGCCGCTGAGCCGATTGGCGTAGCCGGTCATCGCCCCGGGAAAGGTGAGGCGGTGGTCGCTGCAGACGTACAGCAGCACCTCGGACATGTAATCGAGGCTGATGGCGGAGATGCGCATGGGATAGACCATCTCCGGTGTGCTGAAGGTCAAGCGGACCGGGTCGATGCCGCCCTCGTAATAATCGCGATACGGATCGTTGCCCAGCTCGCTCTCGGGATCGATCCGCAGCAACACGAAGTACCACGACTTGTCGAGGTAGAACTGCAACGCGGCGGTGACCTGGTCCTCGTTCTGGTCGTGCAGGTATCCCCAGGCCGTGAGGGAATCGGTCAGCGTGGCCACGCTGGTGGCGCTGACGATCATGGTCTGGAAGAT
>JBDRBC010000181.1:0-5247 GCA_043823125.1 bacterium
CCGGCCTCCATGGTGGGACGCGGTTGCAAGCTGCTCCCGGAAACCCGCACCAGGCGGTAGGCGCGTTCCCCGTCGCAGGTGTTGTTGGTGCTCAGGTCGTACGGCGTGCTGCTCAGGCTCCCGTCATCGGAATGGATGTGGCCGCTGAGCGACATTTCCACCCCGAGGCTGCTCAGGTTGAGCTGGTAGTTGAAATCCCGGTGATGGAACAACACCTGGGCCGAGCTGCTTGAGGCTGCAGCCAGATCGTCATCGAGCCAGTCGAGCTGCGCGTTGGTGAAGCTCTCGCCGCCGTAGATGGAGTAGCGCCAGCTATCGTAGTTGATGTACGCCTCCAAGCCGACGAAGTGCACCGGCCCGTAATCGAAGCTGTAGTTCTGGGTGTACTCCGGCGCGCCAGGGGGTGGATTGTCCAGCCGGTCCCAGCCGAAGAAGCGCCACCAGTCCCGCCGGGCGGTGCCGTCGGACGGCGGCGTGCTGTCCCAGCCACCAAGGTCGTGGTTGCCCGCCACCAGGTAGACCGGCACCTCGAGTTCCGCCAGTAGCCGCTGGGACCGGGTGTAGGCGCGCCACTCCAGGTAGTCTTCCAGCTCGCCCTCGTTCACCAGGTCGCCCGTGAGCAGCACGAATTCGGGCCGCAAGAGGTTGATGTCGTCGATGACCGCCCGCAGGTCGTCCATCTCCGTGCTGTCGGCGGGCACGCCGCCCGAACTGCTGAACGTGTGGTCCGGCAGGTGCGGGTCGGTGATGTGCACGAAGTACCAGTCGATCTTGAAGGCGTCGATGACCTGGACTGCGTTCCAGGTCGTGTCGTCGATGCCGCCGCCGGCGGCGACCCGCAGGTCGTACAGCTCGTGCAGCAGGCTGCCGGGCAGTTCGGCATTCATTGTCCACCAGAGCGTGCTCGCGTCGTAGCTGGCGCCGGTGATGGCGAGCGGCACCACGGTGGGTCCGTGGCGCAACTCCGCACTCCAGCCGGTGGCGGCCGGATCGGCGTCGCAGGAAATCTCGAAGGTCTGCCCCGGGGTGACGATGGCCGGGATATTCAGCAGCGGCCGCTGGATGGTGGTGAGGACATCGCCGATGGGTTCGGCGTTGGCGACATTCGGTCCGGGCAACAACCCGACACCGAAGAACAAGAGCAGCAACGGAATAGACCGGACCAAAAGCCGGCGTGAAAACTTGGGCATGGATGTGTTCTCCTGGTGTCGGTCCAATCCCCTTACGGATCTGTCGATAACCTAGTTAAAGAGTATAGCACAAATGAAGCGACTTAGAAATGCGCGGAAATTGATAATTTGTGGAATCTTCAGGATCACAGAGCCTATGGGCACACCCACAAAACGCACCCAGTTCACCAGATGGATATGGGAATTGAGTGCGCTAATCGACATGACCCAGGGTAAGGCGCCACGACTCAGTGCAGCTCCATTGATCTGTAATGGACGTGATTTTTTGTTGACGCGATTTGCTATTTGGCTATATTGCCAATTATCACACAACACCCTATCGAACGGCGGCAATCATGATGGACGCCAAGACCAAGGCTCTGTTTGAAGCTCGGGCTCGCATCATCAAGGCCATGGCCCACCCAACCCGGCTCTTCATCGTTGATGAACTCTCACGCGGCGAGCGCTGCGTTTTCGAGCTGCAAGAGATGATCGGATCGGACATGTCAACGGTTTCGAAACACCTGTCGGTCCTCCGCTCCGCCTGCATCATCGCCGACGAGAAACGCAGCAACCAGGTCTTCTACACGCTTCGTGTACCGTGCGTGACGAACTTCTTCGGGTGTGTCGAGTCGGTGCTGAAAACCTCGGCCCAAGAAACCATTCAGCTCATGGAATGACCAGCTGATCCGGCCTCTCGCCCCTGCAGTGATGAGTTCTGCGGATTGATAACCAGGAAGGGACCGTGTCGATGAAGGATTGGAAGAAGTTTTCCTGGCTGGTGGGGATTTTCCTTGTGGCGTACTTCCTGCCCCTCGGCAATGCGAAGGTGCAGAACGCCATCCTCGAGGCGTTCCGGTTGCTGCAGTGGTACGCCATCCACCACACCTTGGCCTGCGTTGTGCCGGCCATGTTCATCGCCGGCGCTATCTCCACTTTCCTGTCGCAGGCCTCGGTGATTCGATACCTGGGTCCAGGGGCCAACCGGACTCTGGCTTACGGCGTGGCATCGGTTTCAGGCGTGGTCCTGGCGGTCTGTTCTTGCAGCGTGCTGCCGATGTTCGCCGGCATCTACACACTCGGGGCCGGGCTGGGCCCGGCGAGTGCATTCCTGTACTCGGGGCCCGCCATCAATGTCATGGCGATCTTCCTCTCTGCTCGTGTCCTCGGTCTCGACCTCGGCGTGGCGCGGGCCGTCGGGGCCGTGATCTTCGCGGTGATCATCGGGTTGCTCATGGCCCTGTTCTTCCGCCGCAGCGAGCAGCAACGGGTCGAGGCCGCCCAGCTTCCGGAGACCCCCACAAGCCCGCGTTCGCTGTGGAAGACATCGCTCTACTTCCTCTGCATGATCCTGTTTCTTGTCTTCGCCGACTGGTTCAACACGAACGACGTCACGATCACGAAACACGACGGCACCACCGTCAGCGCCAAGATCCGCTACGACACCCAGAACCATCTCGACATACAGGAATACCAGCCGGACGGCCATCTCTCCACCGAGACCCTCAGGCTCGACAAGCATCAGATCGCCGCGGTCGAGCCGGTGCCGAGCTTTACCCAGACTATCCATGGTATGAAATGGCACCTGGCGGGCGCCATGGGCTTGCTCGTGCTGATCATGGTGTGGCGCTGGTTCTCGCGCAACGAGGTCAAGGAGTGGCTGAACGCCACTTGGGATTTCGGTCTGATGATCGTCCCGTTGCTGTTCGGCGGTGTGTTTGTCACCGGATTCATCGGTGGACTGATCCCGGAGCAGGCAGTCGCCACCGTGGTCGGCGGCGATCGTCTACTGTCCAGCTTCTTCGCCTCGTTCGTGGGGATGATCTGGTACTTCGCGACCCTCACCGAGATCCCCATCGTCGAGATGCTGATGCGGCTCGGCATGGGCAAGGGACCGGCGCTGGCGCTCTTGCTGGCGGGACCGGCGCTGTCACTGCCCAGCGTGTTTGTCATCTACCGGGTCATGGGCGGCAGGAAGACCCTGGTTTTCTGTGCGCTCACGGTGGTGATGTCGACGCTGGTCGGTTTTGTGTTCGGGATGATCACCTGATGGGGGAATCCCCACGAACAGTCTTTGAATCCGTGAGCCGAATTCCTGGGAAACGCTGAAAGGAGCAATCCGATGAAGAAACTGGTGATCCTCGGTCCGGGCTGTCCCAAGTGCAACAAGCTGTACGAAGACACCGAAAAGGCCGCCGAGGAACTGGACCTGGAATTCGAGATGCACAAGATCACTGATATCATGGCCATCAGCGGCTTTGGAGTGATGACCACGCCGGCCCTGGTCGTCGACGGTGAAGTCAAGTGCGTCGGGAAGGTCCCGTCGGTGGAAGAACTGAAGACGCTGATCCAGTGACAGGAGTTTTCAACGATGAGTGAGGCAAACCAAGAAGACTGCAATAAATCAAAGGCGGGGGCCTACCGCTGGATCATCGTCGCCGCCCTGGTACTGGCGGTGAGCGCCGCCTGGTATCTGAGAGGTGCCGAACGCACTTCGACGCCCGAGTCCCAGGAACCCGCCGCGGTGAGCGAGGAACAGGCCGCCCCTGCGGTCGCGCCCCAGGGTGAAGCCGGTCGAGGCGACCCCCTGCCCCGGCTCGTCGATCTCGGGGCGGACAAGTGCATCCCGTGCAAGAAGATGGCGCCGATCCTCGAGCAGCTCCGCGTGGATTATGCCGGCCGGTTCGAGGTCGTCTTCATCGACGTCTGGAAGAAACGCGACGAGGCGACCAAATACGACATCAAGTTGATACCGACCCAGATCTTCTTCGCCGCTGACGGCAAGGAACTGTTCCGGCACCAGGGATTCTTTTCCCGTGAGGATATTCTGAGGACCTGGCAGGAACACGGATACGGGTTCGCGGATGGTGGCGCCGAAACCGAGGCGTCATCCTGACATCACAACCGGTACCGTTTGGAGAGCAACAACATGCAGGAACTCTTCACCGATCTGAGCCACGCCGTCAACGGCGCCCCGGTCATCGCCCTGAGCGCAGCATTCGTCTGGGGTATCCTGAGCATTATCCTCAGCCCCTGCCATCTGGCGAGCATCCCCCTGATCGTCGGATTCATCAACGGGCAGGGACAGATGACAACGCGACGGGCCTGCCTGCTGGCAACCCTGTTCGCCGTGGGCATTCTTTTCACCATCGCGGCCATCGGGGCCATCACCGCAGCGGCGGGGCGCATGATGGGCGATGTCGGCGCCATCGGAAACTACTTCGTCGCGGCAATCTTCTTCCTGGTCGGCCTGCACCTGATGGACGTGATCCCGCTCCCGTTCTCCGGGCCGGGTTCAACGGGACTCAAGAGCAAGGGCCTCCTGGCAGCCTTCGTCTCCTCGGGCTGGTCTTCGGTATCGCCCTGGGACCGTGTACGTTCGCCTACATGGCGCCCATGCTCGCCGTGACCTTCAAGATCGCCTCAAGCCAGCTTCCTTACGGAATCCTGCTCTTGCTGTTCTACGGAGTGGGCCACTGCGCGGTCATCGTCCTGGCCGGAACGAGTAGCGAACTCGTCCAGCGATATCTGAACTGGAGTGAACAATCGCGCGGCACCGCGATCTTGAAGAAGGTCTGTGGCGCTCTGGTGTTGCTCGGCGGTGTGTACCTCATCTATGTGGCGCCATGATCTGAGCATCTCTCTGCCGGGCCTGCGAACACGAACTCGAAACCTCAACGGGAAGATTCAAAGATGAAATCCGTGCTTTCATGGAGTCCCGACCCGAATCCGGAACAACAAACATGGAGGAGCAGTGATGGCCGCTGAAGCCTGCATCACCAAGCAGCCCCAGGGACTCGGCTTCTTCGAGAAATACCTCACCGTCTGGGTAATCCTTTGTATCGGCGTCGGCATCGTACTGGGTCGACTGGCGCCGGGCGTGGCGTCTTTCCTGGACGGTCTGACCCTCGACGTGGGCGAGGCGCCGGTGGTCTCCATCCCCATCGCCGTCTGCCTGTTCTTCATGATGTACCCCATCATGGTGAAGATCGACTTCGGCGAGGTCCTCAGCGCCGGCAAGAGTGTCAAGCCGGTGGGGCTGACCCTGGTGCTGAACTGGTTGATCAAGCCGTTCACC
>JBDRBC010000182.1:0-4671 GCA_043823125.1 bacterium
GGTGGCCGCGACCTACGACATCACCGAAGGTGTGGGTTGTGAAGCTTGTCACGGGGCCGGATCCGCATACAAGTCCAACAAGGTGATGAAGGACCACGCTGCTGCAGTGGCGGCCGGTCTGATCGAGATCACCGTGGACCACTGTCTGCAGTGCCATAACGAGAAGAGCCCGATCCACAAGGAGTTCGTCTACGAAGAGGCGCTCGCGGCAATCGCCCATCCGGTACCCGAGTAGGCCGCGGCTGAATTCTCGGGACTGAAAAGGTGGACGAGTTCAACGCCAGTTCTCTCGGCAAGAAAAAGCCCCGCCCCCAATCAGGGGCGGGGCTTGTGTATACTCTCGACTCACGGAAGGCTGCCGGCGGCGGCCGTTTGCCCAGCGATCACTCTCCCCAGACGCCCACCGGTTCGGGGATTGCCGCTGCCGGTTCCGGCTTGCGGGACACCCGCGACCGCGCTGCAGTGGCGGGCGACTGATGGTGCTGCGGGAAGTTGGCTTCTTCCGTATTGACATCGCGAAGTTTGAAGCGCTGCAACAATGATCTGAGCACGCTGGCCTGGGTTGACAGTTCCACAGCGCCGGCTGCCGATTCCTGGGCCACCGAAGCGCTCTGCTGATTGACCTGGCTGATCTGCTGGATTCCCTCGTTGACCTGGTTGAATCCTTCGGCCTGTTCGTGAGAGGCCTGGGTGATCTGTTGCACGAGCTGGGTAGCGTCGGTGATGCTCTGGGTGATTTCTTCCAGGGAGGCGGCGGTCTGCTTGGCGGATTCAGAGCCGGCATTCACCTTCTCGAGAGAATCCTTGATATGGCTTTCGGTCTCCTTGGCAGCCTTGGCGCTGCGGGCGGCGAGGTTGCGCACCTCTTCGGCCACCACCGCGAAACCCTTGCCGTGTCGACCGGCGCGTGCGGCTTCCACCGCGGCGTTCAGGGCCAGCAGATTGGTCTGAAAGGCGATGTCGTCGATCACCTTCAGTACCTTGGTGATTTCCTGGCTCGATTCCTGGATCTGCTCCATGGCCGTGACCATCTTGTTCATCTGCTCGTTCCCCTGCAAGGCACCCTTTTCGGCAGTATCGGTGAGCTGGGCCGCCTTCACCGCCGACTCCGAATTGGTCCGGGTTTGATCAGCCAGCAGACCGAGAGTGCTGCTGATCTCCTCGAGGGAAGCGGCGGATTGGCTGGCGCTCTCGGACAGCGACTGGCTGGAGGCGGACATCTGATCCGTCTGTTTATCGAGCTTGGTCGCCGCCTGGTCGACATTTGTCAGGGTGTCGCTCAGGTTCACGATCATCATCTTCAGCGCCTGCCCGAACTTGTCCTTGTCCGAGACGAGCGTGACTTCGTGTTGCAGGTCGCCGGCGGCGATCTTCTCGGCGACGTTGACACTCGCTTGCAAGTTGTCGGCCATGTGGTCGAGAGCTCCGGCCATTTCACCGAACTCGTCCTTGGAGTTGGAGTGCATTCGCTGGGAGAGGTCCCCGACCCGGATGGTCTGGGCGAGTTTGATGGCCTTCTTGATGGGAGTGAGGATGACCTTGTTGCTGACCAACACCAGGAAGCCGAGCTGAACCGCGATGACCAGCAAGAAAACGAACAGGGTGTTGCGGGCCATGACCATCTGCTGTTCCCTGCTCTCCGCCGAACTCACCGTGACGCTGGTGACGCCGAGCACGGCCCCTGCCTGGGCCGATTCGTGGCATTCGACGCAGCTCGCCTCGCTAATTATCGGCAAGATCGTGCGGTGGGAGTGGGTTTCCGGAATTTCGCATTCGTACGGTTGGCCGGTCTGGTAGACGAGCAACTCGTGTTCATCGAGGGGAAGCGAATTATCACGCTCACCGAAGTCGTTGATGGTGGCTTCGGTTCGCTTGGCGTCGGCGGCCTCGAGATTGGGATGATTTCGGATCCTGTCGAGGAGTAGTTCCAGGCCTTCCATGTCCCCGATGGTTCCGAAGGCTGCCACGCCGTCGGATATGCCCTGAGCGGTATACAGTGCGGTCTTGTTCGTGGCGTCCCTGGATAAGTCGCTGATTCCCTTCAAGTTGAATACGAAAAAGCCACCCAGGACCACAACCAGGCTGCCCGCAAACAACAGGATCATCTTTGGGCGCAACTTCATGCCAGAATCCTCCTCATAGAACTAGTCAAATCGTTGGAGATCCTCTATTGCAATGTCGGGTTATTTGGTTGGGACTTTAATGAATTTCTACTCGGAGAAGATAAACAGGATCAGGTCGTAAGCGAGGCGATCTCCGCCAGCACGGATTCGATGATTCGGGGCAGCTTGGCGGCGATGCAGGGGGAGAGCTCCAAACTCGGAGATGTGGATTCTGGTTCGACGCCGAAGATGATGGTTTCAGGCTTATTGCCCACCAGTTCCGCGAAGTTGAGCACTTCAAGGATGCTGATCTGATGCACGGAGGTCTTGAAGGTGTCCACGGAGGTGGTGATGTCGGCGACATCGAACCGGTAGATGGCGCCGGGCTCGTCGCCACCCTTCACCGCATCGATGATGATCAGATAATCGGTGGCGGTGATGATGTGCAGCAGCCCGAACCCGTCCGTGCCGCCCTCGATGACTTCCACCTCGGAGGGCAACGGGTATAAACCGCTCAGCAGCGCCTGGGCCACGTGAACGCCCACGCCTTCATCCGTGAGCAGCAAATTGCCCACGCCGAGTATCGTAATTCGCAAGGGGGGGGCGTTGTCGCCCCCCCGGGTCGGGTCGTTGGTCATTGGTCGTCGCTACATCTTTCCGGATCTTTCCGAAGATTTTCGGCGATCGTTAACCGATCCGGAACTGCTTGATCTCGTTGGTCTGCGGATCGATCAGGTGAATGGCGCATGCCAAGCAGGGATCGAACGAACGGATGACCCGTACCACGTTGATGGGATTGTCCGGATCCGGGACGGGAACGCCGATGAGCGACTCCTCGTACTGGCCGCGGATATTCTTGTCACAGCGTGGTGAGCCGTTCCAGGTGGTGGGCACGACGCATTGGTAGTTCTCGATGACACCATCCTTGATGGCGATCCAGTGACCGAGAGCTCCCCGTGGCGCCTCGTAGAATCCGGCGCCGGAACCGCTCTGGGGCGGCTCCCAGTTTTCAGTGTCGTGGATCTTGAAGCCGGGCTTGGTCATCTCCGTCAGGAGCTGATCGCACCAGTGGTAGCAAGCGTCCACCACGGACTTGGTCTCCAGGGCGCGGGCTGCGTGTCGGGCGACCGCGCCCGGTTTGACCCCTTGCTGGACGAGCCCGATCAGGTCGGGATTCTTGGCGATGAGCTGTCGGGCCAGCGGGCCCACTTCCATGGACTCCTTGTCGTAGCGCGGCGCCTTGACGAAGGTGTAGCCCTTCTTCTTGTCCAGATCGTACTCGGTCTCGCCCACCGACGGATGCAGCGGTTTGCTGTCCTTGTACCAGGCGTACTTGACGGCCTCGGTGATCTTCTCCGGGTCGAACGGCTCGACCTGGATATTCGTGGGATCCATGTTCTTGATGACCCCGGCCGGGAACACCATGTCGTCTCCAGGCGGATTTGTTTGCAAGCCGCCGTAGGAGAGATAGTTGTAGTGCCCGCCGCCGATACCCGCCGTGGCCAGCGGCAGCAACGGACCGGTGCCGAAGGCCAGCACGTCGGGGATGTAGACCTCGTTGATGAACTTGGCCTGCTCGTCCAGCATGGTGCGGAACCGCATGACCTGGTTGAGGTCCGGCAACTGGGTGAACCCGCCCACCACGAGGCTCTGGTAATGGGGTTGCCGACCGCCGAAGATCGCACCCATGTTGCGCGCCTCGGCCTGCATGATCAGCGCATCGAGGTAGTGCTTGACCGCGGTGATGACGATCTCGGGATCGGTGACGCAGAACTCATCCGGTTCGTACCGCGGGGTGAGGGGGAAGGTATCGTTGGCCTGGACCAGACCGACGATCTTGTCCTTCACCGCGTTGAGTTCCTTGTCCTTGCCCTGGTAATTGGCCACGGCCATGATGTCCAGGTAGTCCAGGGCCGACAGGTGATAGAAATGGAGCGGGTGATCGTAGATGTACTGTGCACCCATGGCCAGGTTACGCAGCAGGGTGCCGCCGACGGGCACGGTAGCGCCGAAGGCGTCATCGAGGGCGTAGCACGAACACAGTTGATGGACACTGTAACAGACCCCGCAGATACGGGAGGTAACATAGGAAGCGTCGCGGGGATCCTTGCCCTCGAGCAGCTGCTCGATACCGCGCGCCATGGTGCCGGAGCTCCAGGCATCCTTTACCACGCCGTTCTCGATTTCCACGTCCACCTTGAGGTGACCCTCGATTCTGGTGACGGGATCGATGGTGATTCTCTCGCCCATGATTTACGCCTCCTTTCCTTTTTGGCTGCCCGGAGTCGATTTCTGGCCGAATTTGAGTTCGCCGCCGAACCGTTCCAGAATTCCGATGGCTTCGGCATACAGCGGCGACAGCTTGCTGTAGAAATCGGGAGAAGCGCAGCCGCGGCAGCCGGCGCCGCAGTCGATGCAGAAATTGATTCCGTCGTTCCAGCGCCGCACGGCGCAATCGGAATGGGTTTCCTGCCCCTTGCAGCCCTTGTCCAGCAGACACCAGTTCTTCTGCGCGGGATCGTTCCAGTCCGCCAGCAGCAACCCCTCCTCGAAATAGGCGCGTCGGCGA
>JBDRBC010000183.1:0-21426 GCA_043823125.1 bacterium
CCGTGACTTCAAAGGAGGACGGGAACTCGTACGGTATGCTGTGCGCCACGGAGCAGTTCTTCGGCGAGCGGCTCGAGATCGACCAGGGCGCCATGGTCAATTTCGTCGGCGCCTTCGGCTGGGAGATGGAGCAGGAGGCGCTCGCCGCGGGCGCCGGCTTCGTCGGTGGCTGGGACGGCGTGAATCCGTTCGAGCTGGGCCTGCTGGCGTTCGAGGAACAGATCAGGAACATGGTCAACCCCGAAGGCAAAGGCCCCGTGGACGCGCTCACCGCCGGCAGCGAGGTGCACGCCGCCGGTCTGGGCTCCTTATGCGGGTGTATTGGGTGAGGGTTTCCTGACCACCAACGCCGAGACTGCCGCCGAATTCTACCTGCCGGCCCAGCTCAACTTCGGAACTCTGATCGTGCAGGTGGTGTGTGGGGAAGATCGGCGCCTCTCGAATCCCTTCCAGCCGGTTACATCACTCTCAGCCTAGAAATCGGGATACTCGGTCCACAACACCCCTTCTCCACCCGCCGCCGGCGTCAGGAACATCTCACGCCGCCCCGGCTCACCCTGGATGTAGATGGACCACTTCACCACGCCCACATCCTTCCAGAGCAGGTAGAGGTCGCTGCCGGAAATTGCCCAGCGGCCCTCCTCGGTGGAGGCGTCGGTGAGGCCGGTGATGCTGGTCCGGTCCGGGCCGCCGGACTCGCCCTGTGACCAGCCGTGCACGCTGGTCTGGGCGGAGGTCGACAGCCGGCCGTCGGGCAACAAGGTCATGGTGTGCTGGGTGCTCGTGTTGACCCGGTCCCCGTAGGAGCCGGAGGAGCTGTAGCTGTTGGAGTACCAAGTGCTGGCGTGTTGCGGATCCGCCTCGGGAGCACCGAACTTCAGGGACTTGAAAATGTTCACGATCTCGGTTTCCCGCTGGCTGACGGCCTGGACCTCGCCCAGAGCGATCAGGCTGATGAAGTAGCCGCCGGTGAGTTGTCCGAACACGTGGCAGTCCGCCTCGATACCCTCGGGGCTGGTGCCGTTGTAGGAGAAGACGCGGCCTGATTCACCCACGGCACGACTCTCGCCTTTGGGCTGGAGAAACGGCAGGATCTGGGCGACCAGGCCGTTCAGGAGCTGGGCGGCTTGCGGATCGGCCAGCGAGGAGACGGTGGGGTCGGCGCCCATGATGGTGAAGAAATAGGCCTCGGTAGGGCCGTAGTAGCTCGATCCGGCGTCTGGTGGATTGACCTGCAAGCCGAGGGCGCTCTCGAAGACCGTCCAGGATTGCGGGTGCTGGAACTGGAGGCCGAGGGGGTGGCTGTACGTGGCGTAGTCGGTCGACGAGCCGGGCCAGCTGGCGCTGGCGGTCGCCAGCCACAGGCTCAAGCAAGCACTCAGGACGAATACCGAAAGCGAAAGATATCTGGATTTGCACATGATTGACCTCCCATATGATTATTGCCTGTATCAAGCCTTTAGCGAGTTAGCACGAGCCGACAGCATATCATAACCAAATGGGAGACGCCGCCACAAACGTGACGGCGCCTCTGAAGGTTCAGCATCGGTGGTGTTGGGTTACCCGCTCGGGGATTCCCGCTCACCACTCGGTGGAGAGGCCCTCAACGCGGGGACACCACCTCCGCTGAGCCGCTACTGTCAGATAACAATTTGGACCACCTCCTTTCGGGCGAACCGTCCGCGGCGAGACCCACCTCGCCCGACCATCCAGGCCGCCCTGGCCCTCGTGGCCGTCGCACGATCCATGCGATACGTGCGATACGTGGGATCATGATACAGCCATTCGAGCCGTCGCCGCAATGGCAAAATCGCGTGTGGCGTATTCCGGGAATCGAAGTTCCTGTGGCGTGATCGAGCGCTGAGACCTACCTTCGGGGGCGGCTGCTGGAGAGTCGCAATGTGCAGCAATAGCGTTCAAGACTCTCCGGACAGACCCGGGCGACCGGCGAATGCGCGCCGGCGTGCCCCTACTTGAACCCGAAAGGGGAATCCTCCATGAGAAGCTGGATTACCATCCTCCTCTTCGTGTTGATGTCATTGGCCCTTTGTGCCTGCAATAGCAGTAGTGACCAGGGCGACGAGGGAGAAACCACCGTGACTGAGCTGACCACCTTCGAGCAGAAGGCTTCCTACGCCCTCGGCGTCGATGTTGCCAATACTGTCGGACGCTACCCATTCGATTACAACCAGGACGGACTTGTTGGCGGGATCCGCGACGTTCTGGCCGAGGGGACCCCTGAACTGAGTGACGAGCAGAAGGAAACCCACATGGGGGCCTTCCGTGAAAAGATGATGAACCTGGATCAGTCCAACCCGGACGCACCGAGCGAGGCGCTCGACCGGGAAGTCTGTTACGCCCTCGGTATGGACATCGGTTCCTCCATGCGCCAGATCCCGGCCGACATCGATCATGCAGTGCTGATGCAGGGTTTCACCGACCAGCTGAACGGCGCCGAGATGTTGATGACTCCGGAGGAGAGTCAGCAAGTCATGGGCGAATTCAATCAGCAGATGGCCGGCGCCGAGCAAGAGCGTCGGGCCGTGCAGGGCGAGGCCAATATCACCGAGGGGGCGGCCTTCCTCACCGCCAACAAGGCGAAGGACGGCGTGGTCGAGACCGAGAGCGGACTGCAGTACAAGGTGTTGACCGAGGGTGACGGCCCCCATCCTTCCGCTACCGACAAGGTCAAGGTCCACTACCAGGGTACCCTGCTCGACGGCACGGAGTTCGACAGCTCCTACAGCCGTGGCGAGCCCATCAGCTTCAGCCTCGACGGCGTCATCGCCGGCTGGACCGAGGGCGTGCAGCTCATGTCGGTGGGCAGCAAGTACGAGTTCTACATCCCGTCGAACCTGGCTTACGGCGAGCGTGGCGCCGGTCGTGACATCGGCCCCAACGCGACACTCATCTTCGTGATCGAGTTGCTCGCCATCGAGAAGTAGCTCCGGTCGCGAATCGGTTCGGAATTCAAAGAGCCCCACCCGGATGGTGTGGGGCTCTTGTTGTTGAGGCGATCGGCAGCGGTCAGTGCAAGTATCCGGTGAAATGAGCCCCCCCTTGCCGGTGTCGGCGCCGCCTCCAGATTCAGTTTCAGCGGCGTGAATTTCTCTTGCGACGCGACTGGATACTGTATCCGGCCCCGGATTGTTCGGGTGGCGCCGGGTTTCCGTTCCGGTCGCGGTGGTGTTTCCGTCGGAAATCCACCGAATTGGTCTGGATATTTCGAAACTTTCTCCCCAATATACCGCAGGAACTGCCCGTCGCCGTCAGTGTCGTACTCTTGATCATTGCAGGAAACCGTCATGCGCAGGCCCTTGGATACCGTCGTCCTGGTAACACTCTGGTTGCTGAGTGGCGTACCGGCTGTTGTGCAGGCGGCTACTTATACCGTGCCCATGGTCAGCGGCGAAATGACCACGGACGCACTGCTCGATGAGCCGTTCTGGCAGGAGGCGCTGAAGCTCGAGCTGACGGTCGAGGTCCAGCCGGGCGAGAACATTCCGGCCCTCGTGTCTACCGAGGCGCTGGTGGCGTTCAGCGAAACGGCCTTTTTCGTGGCGATCAAGGCGTACGATCCGCGACCGGAGGAGATCCGGGCCCGGGTTTGCGACCGGGACGATATCTGGGGTGACGACTGGGTCGCGCTGATCCTGGACACCTTCAACGACAAGCGGCGGTACTTCGATTTCTTCTGCAATCCGTTCGGTGTCCAGGCCGACGGGACCGAGAGCGTGCACGGCGGGGGCGGCATGTCGTGGGACGCCATCTGGGACTCGGCGGGACGGATCACCGACGAGGGCTATGTGGTCGAGTTCAACATCCCGTTCAGCTCCCTCCGGTTCCAGCGCAGCGACCAGGACCAGACCTGGGGCATCGACATCGTGCGGAGCTATCCACGCAGCGTCGACCACCGGCTGACCCTGTTCCCGCGGGATCGCAACAACAACTGCTACATGTGCCAGTCGGACGAGCTGATCGGTTTTGCCGGCGTGTCGCCGGGCAAGAACATCGAGATCGATCCGACCCTGTCGGCCATCTACCGCGAGGAACGCCAGGATTTTCCCGCCGGCGATTTCAAGCCGGAGAAACGGGAAATGGATCCCGGGGTCACGGCCCGCTGGGGTTTCACTCCGAACCTCACGGCGTCGGCCACCGTCTATCCCGATTTCTCGCAGGTTGAGGCGGACGCGGCCCAGCTCGACATCAATCGGCAGTACGCCCTGTTCTTTCCCGAAACCCGGCCGTTCTTCATCGAGGACCAGGAGTTCTTCAGCACCGGCCTGGACGCCGTGCACACCCGGACCCTGGCCGATCCGGTCTGGGGCGCCAAGTTGACCGGCAAGGAAGGGGCTCACGCCATCGGCTTCTTCACGGTGCGGGACGAGATCACGAACCTGATCTTCCCCGGGCCCACGAATTCCAGCAGCACCATGGTGGGAAGCCGAAGCACCGGCACGGTACTGCGTTATCGGCGCGACGTGGGGCAGGCCTCCACTCTCGGTCTGCTGTTCACGGATCGCGAGGGCGAGAACGGATATTACAACCGGGTCGGCAGCCTCACCGGCCGGGTGATCATCACCCCCAAGGACCGGGTCCGCTTCCAGGCCATGGGTTCGTTGACCAGCTATCCCGACGACGTGGCGGCCGCCAACGGCCAACCGAGCGGCGAGCTCAAGGGGAACGCTTACGAGTTCTTCTATCTGCACGACACCCGCAGCCTGGACTGGTATGCCATCTACCGGCAAACCGACAGCGACCTGCGCGCGGATCTGGGCTACATGCCCCAGTCCGGTTACCGCAACCTGGAGATCGGCTGGGGACATACCTGGAACAACGACCCGGACAACTGGTGGAACATGCTCAACGTCGGCCTGGCCTGGGAGAAGTGGGAGCAGATCGACGACTCACCGCTGGACGAGGCGTGGAGCTGCTGGTTCGACTACGCCGGCCTCAGCCAGTCGTATCTCGACCTGCGGGGATATGCCGATCGGAGCCGCTACAACGGCCGGGACTTCGATATCGCCTTCCTGAACTTCGACGTTGGTGTCCAGCCTTGCAGCGCCTTCGAGTTCCAGCTGGACGGACAGGTGGGCGACGCCATCGATTACGAGAACACCCGCCAGGGCAACATCGTGCAGCTGTCGCCCGGTATGGAGATGAGGCTGGGCCGTCATCTGTACCTGTCGGTCTGGCACATCTACGAGCACCTCGACCTGCCCGCCGGCCGGCTGTACACCGCCAATGTCAGCCAGCTGCGCCTGGTGTACCAGTTCACCCGTCGCGCGTTCCTGCGCACCATCCTGCAGCGGGGAGATTACCATCGGAACGAAGGTCTCTATCTGGACCCGGTGGATACCCAGTCCCTCGGTCTGTTCAGTCAGTTGCTGTTCTCGTACACCATCAATCCCCAGACGGTGCTGTATCTGGGATACTCTGATACTCATTTCGGCAACCAGGACATCGACCTGACCCAGGCGTCGCGGACGTTCTTCGCCAAGGTGGGGTATGCCTGGGTGCCGTGAGTCTCGAGCCAGCTCCAATTTTCTTCCACGCCCGGTGTCCATCGAACTTCTTCCAGCAAACATCGCGACAGGGTACCCGGGTACACCAGAGGTGAAATTCCCTGCAACAAGACGAGTTGCATTCGCCACCCGCCGTGTGCTAGGATAATTTCCGCCCGCATCAGGTCCGCAGCCAAGGCAAGCACCAGGTTTTACACTCCTACGGCAACATCCCGATCTCGAATGTCCTGCCAGTCGTACTGGCTTGCCAAACTCAAAGGGGGGTAATCATGAAGAACGGTACGTTGCTTCTGATTGCCCCCCCGCTCGTTGGCCGGGGCGGTAGGGTGGCGGTGCTGCCCGCTGAAAACTCGCCCCGAGCCGGACCGACAAGAGGACGACCAGCTCGCGCCGGCCCTTCACGCGCCGGTCCAGTCCGCGCCGGTCCCGCCAGCGCGGGACCGGGTCGCGGGTCGGACCACGACCGAATACATACTGGCCCTTGTCTTCGGCCTGACGAATATCGAAAACCTGCATCGATCTCTGCTCAACTCCACACCTGTTTTCACCCACGAGGGCCCTGGCCTGCCGGCCAGACGTGTCACCCGTTGTTCCGAGAGGCGGTCTCATGAAAACCAAGGAGAAGTCCATCCTGGTCATCGGTGGCGGCATCGCCGGCATGACGGCGGCGGTGGAGGCCGCCGAGGTTGGACACCAGGTCATCCTGGTGGAGAAGGAGCCGTATCTCGGCGGACGGGTGCTGCGTTTGCACCGTTACTTCCCCAAGATGTGCCCGCCGACCTGCGGCTACGAGATCAACGTGCGCCGGATCAAGCAGAATCCGCGGATCACCGTGTACACCCTGGCCACGGTGACCCGGATCACGGGGGTGGCGGGCAAGTTCAAGGCGCGCATCAGAATCAAGCCGCGTTACGTCACGGGGCAGGTCCCGCTGGATGATTCGGTGGCCGAACAGCTCACCGCCGAGCGACCCAACGAGTTCAATCTGGGGATGGACCGGATCAAGGCGCTGCACCTGCCCCACGACGCGGCCTATCCGCCCTGGCCCATGCTCGATCGCAAGGTCCTTTCCGACGCCGACATCGAAACTCTGAACCGGGTCGCACCCGAGGGGGCCATAGATCTCGAGATGGAGGAGGAGGAGATCGAGGTCCAGGTGGGCTCGGTGATCCTGGCCACCGGCTGGCAACCGTACGACGCCGCCAAGGTGGACAACCTCGGGTACGGACGGTGCCGGAACGTGATCACCAACGTGGAGATGGAGCGGCTGGCCGCCCACCGCGGGCCCACCGGCGGTGAGATCGTCCGGCCGTCGGACGGCAAACCGGCACTGAACGTGGCCTTCGTCCAGTGCGCCGGCTCGCGGGACGAGAATCACCTGGCGTACTGCTCGGCGGTCTGCTGCATGGCCTCGCTGAAACAGGCCCGGTACATCCGGGAACAACATCCGGACGCCAAGGTCACGATCTTCTATATCGATATCCGTACCGTCGGTTACCTGGAGAAATTCTACTTCGACATGCTGGATGACAAACAGGTGGCCTTCGTCAAGGGCAAGGTGGCCGCCGTGGAGGAAGCGGCGGGGAGCGACGATCTGTTGCTCGACGTGGAGGACACCCTGACCCACGAGACCCTGCATGACACCTTCGACCTGGTGGTGCTGGCCACCGGCATGGTGCCCAACGACGCCGGCATCGAGCTGCCCGGCGACCTGCAGCGGGACGAGTACGGCTTCGTGACCAATGAAACCAACGTGAGCGGTCTGTTCGCGGCCGGCTGCGCCAAGCGCCCGTGTGATGTCTCACGGGTGACCAAGGACGCCACGGCGGCCGCCCTGAAAGCGATTCAGGCCCTGGCGTGCGAATGACCAGGGCGACGGCTGGTCGGGTGACGCCCCGACCGTGATCGCCACAGAGAGGGATGGATTCATGGCAGACAAGATCGGCGTCTTCATCTGTACCGGTTACGGGATCGCCGAGGCCCTCGATGTCGAGGCGCTCTGCAAGGTGGCCAGTGACGAGTGCAAAGTGCCGTTCTGCAAGACGGTGAACTCCTGCGAGGGTCTCGATCTGGAGGACATCGTCGCGGATATCGAAAGCGAGGGTCTGAACAAGGTGGTGATCGCCGGCATCTCCGGACGGCGGTATGCCAGTGAGCCGTTTCCGCCGGGAGTGCTGGTGGAGCAGGTCGCTCTGCGCGAGCACGTGGTCTGGGTCCAGCCCCCCGGCGAGGAGGACACCCAGATGCTGGCGGAGGACTACCTCCGCATGTACCTCGCCAAGATCGAGGCCAGGGAGCCGCTGGAGCCGTATCAGCCCGAGGACGAGATCGACAAGAGTATCCTGGTGGTGGGGGGCGGTATCACCGGGTTGACGGCAGCCCTGGAAGCAGCCCGCACCGGATACGAGGTGCGGCTGGTGGAGAAGTCGGATCGGCTCGGGGGCTGGCTGGCCCGGCAACACCGCTCCATCCCGACCAGGCCGCCGTACCGCGAGCTGGAGGACACCGGCATCGACGAGTTGCTGGCCGCCGTGGCGAGCGACGACCAGATCACGGTCTACACCTCGGCCGTCACCGGCAAGATCGAGGGGGCGCCCGGTCTGTTCGATGTGACCTTGAACGCCGCGAACTCCAACGGAGGTGGCAACGGCGGTTCCGCAGGTGGCGGCGAATTGTTGGCCGAGTTCCGCGTCGGCGCCATCGTGCAGGCCACCGGCTGGAGACCGGTCGATCCGAGGCCGAGGTTGCCGTACGGCGAGCTGGCGGACGTCATCCGCAATGTGGACCTGGAAGAGATGGTCAAGGAGACCGGCCGTATCACTCGTCCCTCCGACGGCAAACCGGTCAACAGCATCGCCTTCATCCAGTGCGGCGGTTCACGGGTACCGCAACACCACTCCTACTGCTCGTCCATCTGCTGCCTGACGTCGTTGAAACAGGCGCTCTACCTGCGCGAGATGGATGCGGGGAACAAGGCGTACATCTTCTACGAGTTCATGCGCACCCCGGGGCAGTACGAGGACTTCTACCGCCGGGTGCAGGAGGACGACGGCATCTTCCTGACCCGGGGCCACGTGGCCGCGGTGGAACGCGACAGTGACGGCGGGCTGAAGATCACTGCCCGCGACACCATGCCCGGCGCGCAGGTGGAGGTGAAGGTGGACCTGGTGGTCCTGGCGGCCGGCATGGCGCCCAACGCCGCCGACGGCGAGGCCATCCGGGCCCTGGAGGACGCCAAGGTCACCATCGAGAAGGGGGAGTCCGAGACCCAGCGGGTGGAGGCGGCCAAGAAGGTGGAGGAACTCGCTGCACACGAGGGCAGTGCGATCCTCAATCTCGGCTACCGGCAAGGCCCCGACCTGCCGTCGTTGCAATACGGTTTCCCCGATTCGCACTTCATCTGCTTTCCGTTCGAGAGCCGCCGCACCGGTATCTATCCAGCCGGTTGTGTGCGGCAGCCAATGGACGGTGTCGGCAGCCGGGAGGACGGCACCGGCGCGGCGCTCAAGGCGATCCAGTGCGTCGAGATGACCGCCCGCGGCGAGGCGGTCCACCCCCGCGCCGGAGACCGTTCCTGGCCCGAGTTCTTCATGCAGCGCTGCACCCAGTGCAAGCGGTGCACCGAGGAGTGCCCGTTCGGTGTGCTGAACGAGGATGAGAAAGGCAACCCGCTGCAGCAGATCACCCGCTGCCGCCGCTGCGGGGTCTGCATGGGCGCCTGTCCCGAACGGATCGTCGCCTTCAAGGACTACTCGGTGGGCATCGTCTCCGCCATGATCAAGGCCGTGGAAGTGCCGGAAGATTACGAGGAGAAACCGCGCATCCTGGCGCTGATGTGTGAGAACGACGCCATCCCGGCCCTGGATCTGGCGGGACAGCACCGGCTGCAGTGCAACCCGTTCGTGCGGGTCATCCCGGTGCGGTGTCTCGGCTCGGTGAACATCGTCTGGGTCACCGAGGCCATCTCCGCCGGCTACGACGGCGTCATCCTCATCGGCTGCAAGTACGGCGACGACTCCCAGTGCCACTTCATCAAGGGGAGTGAGCTGGCCGAATCCCGCGGCAAGAACATCTCCGAGAAACTCGAGCAGATGGCCCTGGAGAACGAACGGGTCGAGCTGCACCAGCTGCAGATCTCCGAGTACGAACGGCTCCCGACGATCTTCGAAAATTTCATGGAAGTGATCGAGCAGTACGGCATGAACCCGTTCAAGGGGATGTGATCCGGACTCTTCCGGCGCCGTTCCCGGGAATCAACCGCGGAAGGAACACGATGGTGGAGTCGGGCGAGAAGCAAGCGGAGGCCATGCCGGCACACGCGCAGGCGGAGAAAAGTCGATGTGTCTGCCCGACGACTCCGGACGAGGTCTGGGCGCCTGGCCGGTCACTCCAGATCGAGCCGGATCTGGAATTCATTCGCGCGCTCAACCGGCAGTGCGGCGACACCTACAAGAAGTGCATGCAGTGCGGCACCTGTTCGGCCACCTGCACGGTCTCGCCGGACCGGGAGCCGTTTCCCCGCAAGGAGATGATCTGGGCGGCCTGGGGGATGAAGGAGCGGTTGCTGGCCGACCCGGATGTCTGGCTGTGTCATCAGTGCAACGACTGCTCGGAGCGCTGTCCACGCGGCGCCAGTCCCGGCGACGTGTTGAGCGCCATCCGGCAGGAGTGCGTCATCCACTACTCGGCGCCACGTTTCCTGGGACGCTGGGTGAATCAGTCGCGGTACATTCCGTTGCTGCTGGGATTGCCGGCACTGCTGCTGGCCGGGGCCAGCTCGCAGCGGGAAGCCATCGGCGCCGCCCTCGGTTTCACCACACCCATCGAGGGTGAGATCGTCTACTCGTACTCGGGCTATCTGCCGCACTGGTTGCTCAACACCATCTTTTTCTTCTTCGCGGGCCTGGTCCTGATCGCGGCGATCACGGGCGTCGTCCGCTACTGGCGCGGGCTGAAGGCGGGCTTCGTGGCCGCGGAAACGGAAGCGCCGACCAGGTCGGTGGCGGCCAGTTTCCGCTCGACACTCAAGGATATCATCCTCCATCGGAACTTCGCCCACTGCATCGAATCCCGGGGGCGGTTCATCTCGCACATCTGTGTCTTCTTTGGCTTCCTGGCCCTGACCGCGGTGACGACCTGGGTGATCACCATCCGGATCAATCCACTGGTCCGGGGCGACTTCATCTATCCGTTGCACTTCTGGAATCCGTGGAAGCTGCTGGCCAATCTCGGGGGCCTGGCCGTGCTGGCGGGCTGTTTCCTGATGATTCGCGAACGGGTGGCGGAATACCTCCAGGGCGGCGTGGGCAAGTATTTCGACTGGGCGTTCCTCAGCTTGCTCATCCTGGTGGTGATCACCGGTTTCGCCACCGAACTGCTGCACTACTTCCGCATGGAGCCGCACCGGCACGTCATGTACTTCATCCATCTGGTGGGCGCCTTCGCCCTGCTGGTCTATCTGCCCTATTCCAAGTTCGCTCACGTCCTGTACCGGACCACGGCCATGGTCTTTGCCGAGCATGTCGGCCGCAAGCTGTACGACCCGGCAGTGGCGGGAGCGAGCAACCTGGAGCGAGATCATGAGTGAGAATACGACCAGGAGAATCAACAGGAATGTCATCGTGGTGGTGATTCCCATCGTCCTGTTGTTACTGCCCATCGGGTACAGCCTCGGGCGGTTTGTCTTTACCTCGAACCAGCAGACCGAAGCGCCATTCCTGGCCGCGGTCGACCCACAGTACGAGAGCTGTGTCATGGAGACATCGTACATGCGGTATCACCACTGGGAACTGCTGCGCCAGGTCCGGGAAGAGGTGGTCCGGCACGGCAAACGGGGCGACATCACCTTCGATCGCTGCCGGGAGTGCCACCCCGATCGCGGCCACTTCTGCAACCAGTGTCATGTGGTGGCCAACGTGGCCCTCGACTGCTTCGGCTGTCATTACTATCCCGAATCCCCGACGACGGCGCCGCCCAGTGTGGCCAGTGTCTCCCGCGAATCCGGAACCGGAAGGTGAGGCGACCGATGGAACGAAGGGATTTTCTGAAGACCTGCGGCCTGGTCTGCGCCGGCTCGGCCTGCGTCCTGGGCGTGCCCGTGCTGGCGACATCGCTGGCGGCTGCCACTGGCGCCGGCCGCGCCACCGACGGCTGTCGCTACGGCATGGTCATCGATCTCGGCAAGTGTGTCCCCGGGTGTGACGCCTGCCTGCGTGCGTGTCGCCACGAGAACAACGTGGCGTTACACGGTGACGAGCGGTGGGACATCCACTGGATCCGCAAGGTGACGGTCCGGGAACACGACCAGCCCGACGCCGTCGGGCAGGAGATGCCGCTGCTGTGCAACCACTGCGACAATCCGCCCTGCGCCCAGGTCTGTCCGGTGCAGGCGACCTTCAAGCGCGACGACGGCATCGTGATGATCGATCACCACCGCTGCATCGGCTGCCGGTACTGCATGATCGCCTGCCCCTACAACGCCCGCTATTTCAACTACAAGGAAAACGAGGAGTGGCCCAACCAGGCTTACCCGAAACGGTCGCACGGCGTGGCCGAATCGTGCAATCTGTGCGCCCATCGTCTGGATCGGGGGCAACTGCCCGCCTGCGTGGAGGCGTGTAACGAGGCGGGCGCCGAGGCATTGCGGGTGGGCAATCTGGACGACCGGACCAGCGAGGTCTCCCGGTTGATCGCCAGCAATTCCGTCAAGCGTCTGCGGGACGATCTTGGTACGGAACCGAAGGTCTATTACATCGGGCTCTGATCTTTTCGGAGCCGCCTAACCAGAGGTAACGGGATGGAAGTGCAATTTCAGCCCATCGCAGGAAAATCGCCGCAATACTATCTGCTCCTGGCCGTGCTCGCTATCTGTCTGGTGGCGGGATCGTACGCCACGTACCTCATGTGCGTGGACGGGATCTACCTGTCGGGCATGAACAATCGCATTCCCTGGGGGCTGCAGATCGTCATGGCGGTGTTTTACATCGGTCTGTCGGCGGGGTCGCTGGTGGTGTCCGGCCTGTACGGCATCTTCGGCAAGATGGAATACAAGCCGTTCGCCCGCATCGCCGCCTTTCTGGCCATGCTGTTTCTCATCGGCGGCTTGCTCTCCATCGTCACCGACCAGGGGCGT
This sequence comes from bacterium, assembly GCA_043823125.1. Taxonomy (GTDB): domain Bacteria; phylum Krumholzibacteriota; class Krumholzibacteriia; order LZORAL124-64-63; family LZORAL124-64-63; genus JBDRBC01. The sequence goes on from JBDRBC010000183.1 coordinate 12,658, forward strand.
GTCGACCGGGTACTGGTGGAACCGTTCTCGCACTTCAACACCACCTCCATGTTCTCCATCAATCCGGCCCTGTACATGGGGCACGTGTTCATCTGCATTGTCTATCTGTGGGCGCTGTTCAAGGAGAAGTACCTGCTGACCAAGGTGGCCTCGGTGGTGGTGGTGGTGGTGTGGGCCCTCTGCGTACACACCGGGACCGGCGCCATCTTCGCCTTCACGCCGCGCGAGCTGTACAACACGGCGTTGCTGCCACCGAGTTTCGTGGCCGCCGCGCTCTCGTCCGGCGCGGCGTTCATGATCCTGGTCATCACCACCCTGTTCAAGGTGACCCGGCGTCGCCTGGATAACGGGCTCATCATCTGGCTGGGGCGGTTGCTGGCCGTGTTCATCGTGCTGGCCATGTACGTCATCCTCATCGAGAACGCCCACCGGTATTACCTCGTCGAATCGCGGGAGGCCGCACATTTCTTCCTGTTCAGCGGCTACCAGTCGGTACTGTTCTGGGGCGGGTTGATCTTCGTCGGCTCCATCGTGCCCGCGGTGGTGCTGTTCAAGCGGAAGACGGGGGCCTCGGTGCCGTGGATCATATTTTCGTCCGTCCTGGTGGTGATCGGGGTCATGTGCGAGCGGTATCTCATCGTGATCCCCGGACTGGAGCATCCGCCGGAGATCCTGCCGGGTATGGTTATCACCGGCACTCAGGCCGCGGAGGGCATCGTCACCTATTCCATCAGCTTTTTCGAGGTCTTGCAGGCGCTGGGAGTGCTCGGCCTCATCGGGATCATCTTCGTGCTGGGGCTGAAGTATCTCAGTTTCCTGCCCACCGAAGCCCGCGTTCACGAACAGTCCCAGATGCTCGAGCACATGAATCTGCAAGATGAATCGACCGGGTCGGCCCCGGCTGGTAATTGAGGGAGTCCATGCGAAAACGGGACCAACTCGCCTGGAGACTGAGCGCCGTCGTGCTGGTGATCGTCTCCGTGGTGATCCTGGGTAATGGACTGCTCGGTAACCTGCTCAGCCAGCGTTATGCGCTGGATGCCGCGCGGAATGTGATGGAGTTCAACTCCGCCTCCATCAGCAGCGGTATCAGCGAGCTGATGATGAGCGACAACGTATCGGGCGTGGTGGAGTTCATCGACGAGATGTCCCGCCGCAGCTCCACCTATCACGACATCAGTCTGGTCTCCCATCCGTCCGGGACAGTGACCATATCCGGGCTCCGGGTGCCCGGCAGCGTGATCGAGCGCTCGGAGCGGCCGTGTCTGCTCTGCCACACCTCGGAGGACCTGCCCACGGCCACCCGGGAATCGCGCAACGAGGTGACCGCCGGGCCCGGCAGCAGCCGGATTCTGCAGGTGGCGACCCCGATTCTCAACAGCCCGAGCTGTCGCACCGCCAACTGTCATAACCATACCGAGGCGGGGGCGGTGCTCGGGTTCCTCAGCACGGAATATTCCCTGGCCAGCTTCGACCGGTTGATGACGGGGCAGACGGTGGTGCTGGGGCTCGGGGTGCTAGTGGCCATGGGGCTGTCCACCGGCGCGCTGTTATGGATGTTCCGCCGGTTCCTGGCCACGCCGTTGCGGCGCTTGATGGCCGGTGTCGACACGCTGGCCGACGGTGAACTCGGTTTCCGTTTTCCGGCCGTGCAGAAGAACGAGATCGGTCTGGTGGAGGATTCATTCAACGACATGGCCTATCAGATCCAGGCTCACCAGCTGGAACTCCAGAAGGCGCGGGACTACCTGGAGGGAATCGTCGAGAACACCGCCGACATCGTCATCACGGTGAACACCAGGGGTTTGATCCAGACCTTCAACCGTGGTGCGGAGGAGGCCCTCGGGTACGATCGCGGGGAGCTGTTCGGCCAGCGGGTGGAAATCCTGTTCGACGATCCCCAGGAACGGGACATCGCCCTGGCCCGGCTGGGCGAGAAGGACAACGTGACCAACTGGGAGACCCGGTTACGGACCAAGGACGGTCATATCCGCCACGTGCTGTTGACCCTGTCCCGCCTGCGTAACCGGGAAGGCGAACTCATCGGCACTTTAGGCATCAGCAAGGACATCACCCTGGAGAAGGAGCTGCAGAAGAAACTGATCCAGTCGGAATCGGCGGCCGCCATCGGTCGGGCCGTGACCGGTATCCAGCACGCCATCAAGAACATGCTGAACACGTTACGCGGTGGCCTGTACATCGTCGGGGTGGGGCGGAAGAACCAGCAGCCGCAGCAGATCGACGAGGGGTGCGAGATGATCGAGGAGGGACTCACCCGCATCAACGACCTCGCCCAGCTCATGCTGAAGTATTCCCGGGAGTGGAAGGTGGAGCCGGAGCCCGTGGACCTGGCCGACCTGCTGGAGAAGATCTCTCTCGCCGTGAATCAGACCGCCCGGGAGCGGGGAGTGACCTTACGCCGTGAGGTCGACGGCTCGTTGCCCGACGTGCCGTGCGATCCCCGGCTGATGCACATGGGGTTGATGGATATTGTCTCCAACGCGCTGGATGCGGTAGAGTTGAAGGAGTACGCCGGTGACGACCCGCCGGTGGTTATGTTTCGCCTGACGCGCGCGGCCGACGGCAAGTCCGCCGTGGTGGAGATCGAGGACAACGGTGCCGGCATGACGAAGGAGGTCATCGACAACGTCTTCACGCCGTTCTTCACCACCAAGAAAAAGACCGGCACCGGTCTCGGTCTGGCCCTCACGTCGCGGATCATCGAACTGCACGACGGCAGGATCGAGGTGGAATCCGAACCCGGGGAGGGTACCGTGTTCCGGATAACCCTGCCCCTGGCCCAGGTCGTCCCGAGCTGATCCGGACCGCCGGGCCGTGGACAACAACCGAGGGAGACAAGATGAGCAAGCGAGTTATGATCATCGACGACGACGAGAATACGGTGAAATTCCTGTCCGTGGTCCTGAGTGAAAACGGGTTCGACTCCGTGTCGGCGCTGGATGGCCGTGAAGGTCTGGCCAAGCTCAAGGAAACCGCTGTGGATCTCATCGTGCTCGACGTCATGATGCCGAAGAAGACCGGATTCTCGGTCTTCAAGCAGCTCAAGAAAAACGATGAATGGAAGGATATTCCGGTCTTGATGCTCACCGGCGTGGCCGCCTCGCTGGCCGACATGGATGCCGAGTCGGAGGAGGCCGACACCCGGCCGTTTGACGCCCTGCGGGAATCGTTGCGCAAGCACATCCAGGAAATGCGTGAGGACGGCGAGGTCAAGCCGGAGATGTTCGTGGACAAGCCGGTCGATCCCGACGCCTTCGTCGCCAAGGTGCGCGAACTCGTCGGTTCGTGATGACAGTCCGGTCCAGCAATTGACACTTGCCCCACACTCCTGGTAGGGTTTCGACGCAACCGTGTACGGCACTGCAACATCAACCAGGGAAGGGGCAGGTTGTCGTGGCTCGGGTAGCCGATTCCTTCCGTGTCACCGCCGAGTGTCATCTGCTGCGGCATCCTGGCCTGGGTGCCGATCTGCTCGCCTACTTCCCCCTCAAATCGCTGGTGTGTCGAGTCAACGCGGCGGCGGCGGAGATCATCACAGACGCGCGGGACAGGAGTGTCGCGCCGGAAAGCGCCGACGCCCGCGAGATCCTGACCAGTCTGGAGGCCATGGGTGTGGTCAACGGCGTCCCCGACCGCACGCCGGCGCGTCACCACGGACGGGTGCCGAAACCGCGGCGCACCATGCTGCTGTTGAGCGAGCGGTGCAACCTCCAGTGCCAGTACTGCTACGGTCAGGCGTTGACCGAGGGTGCAGTCATGCCGCTGGAGATCGCCCGGGCCACGGCGGATTTTCTCTTCGCCAATGCTCTGGACGACCCGCGGCCGCTGGTGGACATCGGCTTTCACGGCGGCGGCGAGCCCACCACCAACTGGCCGGTCTTGCAAGGAGTCATGGAATACGCCGAGCAACGCGGTCGGCGCGAGAACGTCCGCTTGATGTCCTCCATCTGCACCAACGCCATCATGTCGGCCGAAAAAGCTCGCTGGCTCGGCGAGCACATCCGGAACCTCACCATCTCCATCGACGGGCCGCCGGATATCCAGAACCGGCAACGACCGCTGGCGTCGGGTGGACCGTCCTACGACCGGGCCGCCGCCACCATCGACATCCTGGACGAACTCAGGGTGCGGTACGCCTTCCGGGTCACGGCCACCGAGCTGAGCCAGCACCGGCTGGACGAGGTGTACGATCACCTCACCAGTCGCTTCAATCCGACGGCGGTCTGCATCGAGCCGCTGTACGTCTGCGGACGGTGCCACTCCACCCGCTGTCAGCCGCCGGCGCGTGAGGTGTTCGTCGACGCCATCAAGGGTTTGACCAGCCGGACCTTCGCCAAGGGGCCGCAGATCCAGTACTCGGGGGGCCGCCTGCCGTATCTGGGCAGCGCCTTCTGTGGCGCGTCCGGGGACAATTTCTTCATCACGCCGACCGGTGATGTAACCTCCTGCGTGGAGGTGTCGTCCCGGGACAACCCGAAGGCGGGAACCTTCATCTACGGGCGCTACGACCGTGACCGGGAGGAGTTCAGCTTCGACGAGCAGAAGTATTCCCGGCTGGTGAATCTGCGCGTGGAAGAGTTCGAGTCGTGTCGGGATTGCTTCGCGCGCTGGCACTGCGCCGGCGACTGCCTCGCCAAGGTGCCCAACCAGGAGCGAATCAAGGAAGACCGCAACCCGTACCGCTGCCAGATCAACCAGGAGATCACCCTGCACCAGCTCGTGCTGCAGGTGCCGCGCGAAGACGCGGAGCAACCGTCAGCCCAGGAACCGTCACCCGTCGCTCACGCCGAGCGCCAGGCCACCTCGTCCTGACGTCGGCGGCAACCAGGCCAAGGAGAACGCATGTCCGGCAAACCCGCTGCTGAAAAGCCCAGGATCCACGCGGTGGCCGATCTGGTGCATCTGGACAAGCAACGACGGCTGAGTCTGCTCGGCGAGGATACCTGGTGTACTCGCAAGGATTTCCTCAAAGGGATGCTGTCCGCGGCCACGGTGCTGATCTTGCCGGCGACCTTGCTGACGGGATGCTCGGAATCGGTCACGGGCCCGAAGTCGGAGAGCTGTCCAAGTCACAACCAGTGCACGTGCGATTCCGACAGCAGCTGCGCCTGCGAGGGACACACCGGCTGCGCCTGTGACAGCGAGGGGTCGTGCACCGCCTATTCGACCTGTAGCTGCGAGGGGCACTGCGCCTGTGATGCCGAGTGTGCTTGTGAAGCGTACTGTGCTTGTGACGCGCAGTGCTCGTGCGACGCGGATTGCGCTTGTAACGCCGAGTGCTCCTGTCAGTCGGACTGCCTCTGCTACGGACAGTGCATGTGCGAGGTGCAGTGCGGCTGTCAGCTCTATCGTGTCTGACCCGTGGTAACGGAAACGGAAGGGTCCGTCATGGATCGGTTATTACTTCTGCGCTTGCTCGGTGGTCTGGTTCTCGGTTTGCTGTTACTCTTCGGTCTGAGCTGTAGCAAGTCCACCGATCCGGAGCCGTGTTACGCCATCAGGTACAGCACGAGCGGCGGGCAGACCGTCAGCGCGGTACCGCTCTACAACTGTTACAACAAGGGCGAGACCGTGACCCTGACGGCCAGCAGCGGTGGCGGCTGGCAGTTCGTCGGCTGGACCGGCAGCGTTACCAGCAGCCAGAATCCGTTGCCGGTGACCTTCACGAACGCCGACATTGCGCTGACGGCCAACTATGTGCAGATCGAGCACTCGCTGAACATCGTGGTGAGCCCGGCGGGCGGTGGCCAGGTCATCGGACCGGCGTTCCAGACAAGTTATACACACGGGGAACAGCTCACCTTGACCGCTGTCCCCAACGAGGGTTTCGAGTTCGATAACTGGGGCGGATCTCTGCCCAGCAGCCTGAATCCGCTCACCGTGAACATGACGGACGACTGGTCCATCACGGCGAATTTCGGAATCATCTATTACAACCTCGATGTCCAGGTGACCGGCAACGGCAGCGTGATCAAAGATCCGGACGAAGCACAGTACGCGCACGGCACCACGGTCTCCTTGCTGGCCGTGCCGAGTGGCGACGATGCGTTTGCCGGCTGGTCGGGCGACCTCTCGGGCACCGACAACCCCGTCGAATTCGAGATGGAGAGCGATCGCACCGTCGTGGCCACCTTCGCCTCGCCGTTCACGCTGGTCTTCCACAATCCGGTCTACACCCCCATCGACGTGACGGTCACCACGGATGACAAGGCGGAAGCGGTGGAGTCGGTGGCCCCGGGGGATAGCGTGGAGATCTATTACCCGGTGAATCCCGGGTCCATCACAGTGGTGGGTACCACAAGCGGGCACACAACTACGGATGATCAGATCGGCCTGAGCCTGCGGTGGGATATCGAGCGGGGCGTGGCGGATCTTACCCGGCTGTCCTACAACCTCGTCGTGCCTTCGGACTACTGCTTCCTTTTCTTCCGGAACTCGGGCACCGAGGATCTGTGGCCCATCTACGTGAACTACGGTACTTCGTACCAGACTATCGATAACATCGTTATACCCAACGACAATATTTTGTACCAGACAGGGTATTACCGTGTCTTTGCCAGTACCATAGTGCGGGGGTACTTCCCGAACGGGACCACCTATATCTATTGGCAGAACATCGACTGGGACATGGTAGATAACCAGTCCGCCACGTTATTGAATGATTACAAGTCGGGATTGGGTGTGGTTGGGGTTGGTGACGGCGTGACAAGGGTCGCCGAAGAGCCCGGGCACGCCATCGCCGTATCGCAGCCGGGTCAGTATACGATCGGGGAAGGTGCAATTCCGGTCTCGGCAACGGTCTGGAATCGTTGATCTGTTCATAAGCGAATTGTCAGTGGAACAGATAGAACGAAGGTTCTATCGGGATTTCCCCGATCAGCGGATGCAGGGAATGTATCAATCGACCAGCCAGGAGTGAACTCGCCGGTTTCGCCAGTTCATGAGCGTGATGTGAACTCCCTCCTGTCCGTCAATGATATTCCGGCTGAAGCGTTCGAGGACCGCCACGGCGGCCTCGAAGTCCGATTCGGAACCACACTCGAAATATCTGGCATCCGTTGTTGGATACGGTGTTCTTCCCGAGTCCGGAAAAGCGAATTCTTGCAGTGAGGGTATCGATAGAAGCGAATCGACGAAAGCTTCACACATCCAGGCAAGGTCGGTGGTTGTGCCGCATTGACAGGCAAAGGAACGTGGTGGATATCGCCAGATGAGTTCATCCACTGTATCGGCCAGCTCACCCGGCGGACCCTGGATCCGGAAGAAGGTATCGGTCACGATCAGATCATACTGATCGCTTGCTGTACGGTTCTGGAAAACAAGCCGGTGAGTTCCGGGATTGAGCCGGAGCTGGTTGCGATACGTGGCGGAACCGATGGCTGTAAGACAAACATCGGGCTTGTGGATGTTGATTAAATCGATGTTGATGTCGCTGGCATCATAACTGATTGCCGCCACGATGCTGTAGTTGCAGCACGGATAGATCTTCTTGGTCGACATGGTACGGAAATAGTCTCATGACATCATCCTCGGTCTTTCAACCAGGTAACTCGAAATCTTCGGCCGGAACCGTACGGAACTGATAAGGCGCTGGAAACCAGGATGTTATTCGACCATGCAGCTTGTGCACTCGGGTACACTCCCGGAAGTATTCCAACCACACTGACTTCAGTTCACGTCAGCCACTCCCCGTACAACTCCGGCCGTCGATCCCGCAGGAACAGCCGCCTGGCGTGGGAGTTCGCCACCGCCGCCAGGTCCAGGTCGCAGTAAAGGATCTCCTCCGTGCCCTCGCCCGCCCGCGCCAGCACTTCGCCGGCCGGGTCGCAGACGAACGATTCACCGGCGAAGGTCAGCTTCGGTTCTGGGCCGACCCGATTGCACAAAGCGGTGAAGAAGCCGTTCTGGAAGGCGGCCACCCGCATCTCCGCCTCGTATAGCCCCTCGGGCCATTCGCCCACGGCGCCGGCCTGGGGCACCACCACCAGCTCGGCGCCGCGCAGGGCCAAAGCCCGCAGGTATTCCGGGTAGTGCCGGTCGTAGCAGATGGCCACGCCGACCTTGCCGGCCGCGGTGTCGAACACCAACGCCCCGGCATTGCCGGGGGCGTAATAGCCCTGCTCGTGAAAACACGGATATTCCGTGATGTGGACCATGCGGCTCACCCCGAGCAAGCTGCCGTCGGCGTCGATGACGGGGGAGCTGTCGTAGGTCGCGTCGCCGTCGCGTTCGAACTGGTTCAAGACGATGACGACGCCCAGTTCGGACGCCAGGCGACAGAACGTCTCGGTGGTGGGGCCGGGAATCCGCTCCGCCAGGGCCAGCTTCTCGGGGGTGGCCGGCTCCTGGGGATAAAACGGTTCGAAGGCCAGCTCGGCGAAGCAGATCAGATTGGCGCCATCCCGGGCGGCGCGTTCCACGGCTGCCAGCCCGCGTTCCCGGTTGGCCTGGATGTCCTCGGTTGCCTTCTGCTGCACGAGAGCGATCTTCATCTCACCCTTCATCTCCCGTCTCCTCGTTGAAAAAGGTCAGGATCCGGTTCAGTTCGTCCAGGATCGGCTCCGGCAGTTCGTGCCGTGCACCCGGGTACACCCGGAGTCGCACGTCGAATCCGAGTTCTTCCAGCAGCGGGATGGTCGCTCGTACCGTTTCCAGATTCGGCTCCAGCTCGCCGTGCCCGATGTAGGCCGGGAGATGAGTGTAGGCGCGCGACGGTTCCTGGTGCGCCAGTAGTTCCGGTTCGAGGGG
>JBDRBC010000184.1:0-2115 GCA_043823125.1 bacterium
TATCAAGCGTCTCTGGGCCTTCTTCCTTCCGGGGATTCAGAACGCGCTTGAATTAAGAGAAAAAAGGTGCTATTTTGCTATCGTTAATATCCACACGGTTTAGATCAATAGGCAACCCCTACGTCAGAGGATCGCGATGAAAACCACCGCCGTTGAGGTCTGCACCCTGAATCCACCCCCACCTTCCGAGCCCGGTCTCGATCCGCGCCGCAAGCCCTGGAACCAGACCTTCCGTCAGGCCACGCCGCGCACCAAGTTCGATCCGTCCCTTCCCCGTCGGGAGCCGGGCGGTCAGTTCTGGGTGAAGGTCACGGCCGAGGACGGCACGTGGGGGCTCGGCAGCGCCGACACGGCCAAGACCGCCTCCGTCCTGGTCGACGAAGTGCTCGCACCGATGGTGGTCGGACAGGAGGTCGGCGCCATCGACCTCTGCAACGACCGGATGTGGCGGGGCACCCTGTCCTTCGGGAACGAGGGTCTGACGGCACGGGCGATTGCCGCCGTCGATCTGGCCCTGTGGGATCTGTGGGGCAAGGTGGTGGGCCAGCCCGTCTTCCGCCTGGCCGGCGGGCCGTCACGCACGTCGATGGACGTCTATGTGACGGGCAACGACATCGACTGGGGCCTCGAGCTGGGGTTCCGCAAGTTCAAGCTCGCGAGGCCCTACGGCGTGTTCGACGGGCAGGCCGGCATCGACGGCACCGTCGAGCTCATCGCGAAGACCCGCGAGCAGATCGGCCCCGATGCCGACCTGATGCTCGACTGCTGGATGGCCTACGATGTCGACTACGCGGTCCGGATGTGCGAGGCCCTTCGGCCCTACCGGATGCGCTGGATGGAGGAGATGCTGATGCCCCACGACTGGCGCGGCCTCCGGGCCCTTCGCGAGCGCCTGCCCTGGCAGACCCTGGCCACCGGTGAGCACTGGGCCACGCGGCATCCCGGCATCCGTGCCATCGAGGAACGCCTGATCGACCTCGTCCAGGCCGACATCACCTGGATCGGCGGGTTCACCGAAGCGATGAAGCTCGCCCACGCCGCGGATGCCGCGAACCTGCCCTTCTGCCTGCACACCGGCGTCAACGATCTCTACGGCCAGCACTTCACCGCCGCGATGCCGAACACACCCCTGATCGAGTTCTACCAGGGCACGTTCCCAGGGATTCCGCTCGAACAGTGCTTCATCGGCTCGCCCATTGCGTCGGGGCGGCTCTGCTACCGCACCACGCCGGGAACGCCGATGCCCGTCGATGGTCGCCTCGGACTCCCTCCCGGCCCCGGGTTCGGTCTCGCCATTCCCGAGGACTGGATCGTCCCCTACGATCCCACGGCGCCGGACGTGACCCACTACGTCCAGCGGTAGTGCGGATAGGTGAGACACGGTACCCCTATTCTGCTGGACGACCGGCACGTGGGGTCCGGTTTCGGGGTCGTGGATGCCCCGACCCTGGAGGCCGTTCACCTGCTGGCCCGAACCGAGGGCATCGTACTCGATCCGACGTACACCGGCAAGGGGTTCGCCGGCCTGCTTGCCCACATCCGGCAGGGCGATGTACGGCCGGACGAGGATGCGGTTTTCGTACACACCGGCGGCACGCCGCTGATCTTCGCATACGGCAGCGAATTGATGGCGCGCAACGCCACGGCCTCAGAAAACGGGTAGCGACTGAGGAAGCCTTGTACCTGGTAGGAAATGTCTGATCAGGATAGGGAGGGATCGATGGACAAGCTGCGTATCGCCGTGATCGGGTGCGGGAACGTGAGCCAGGGACACATCCGGGGGTGGCAGAACCATCCGAACCGGGCCGAGGTGGTGGCGCTGGTCGACGTGGTTCGGGGGGCTGCAGAGGAACGTCGAAAAAGGTTCGGCCTGGCGGACGTGGACATCTACACAGACTGGCAGGAAGCGGTGGCCCGGAGCGATGTGGATGTCATCAACATCTGCACGCCGGGCCATCTGCACACCGAATTGATCATTGCGGCCATGGAGGCCGGCAAGCACGTGATGACGGAGAAGCCCACGGGCTGGAATCTGGAGGAATGCCGGAAGTTGCGGTGGTACGCGCAGAAGTACCCTGACCTGAAGGTCGGTGTGGGCTATTCCCTGCGTTACTA
>JBDRBC010000185.1:0-4647 GCA_043823125.1 bacterium
GCACAAGAAACAACAGAGTGGAATAGAATCTCACCATACCTTGGAAAATTACCACAGGTGTGACGGCGCCGCAACATAGGTGCTGCGGCGCGGAATGTGCTCCTAAACGCCGAAGAGCGGCAGGGCCGCTGCGAGATAGACTGATCTACTTCTTCGGTGGCAGGATCGCGTCCTTGCAGGCCTTGGCCAGGCGCATCTTGACGACCTTCTTCGCCTTGATCTTGATCGCCTCACCGGTCTGGGGGTTGCGGCCCATGCGGTCTCGTAAATCGGAAGAGCCGAAATGTTGCGGCTGGGAAGCTGTTGGAGATGCGAGGGAATGCGGCCATGGGGGCTTCTGGTGGGCCCCTTCCAGGGTCCGGATAACTTTCAATGAAAGATTTGGTCGCGAAACCTCATTCTATTCAAAGTAGCCTCGTCTCTGACCCCGCTGCCTGGGCCAGCCGAAACTCGAAGGGCGGCCTGCGTTCGAGGTCCAGATCGAATCGGCCCACGAAGTTCACATGGTCGGTCATCGTGGGGAGGATGTGCTCCAGGTCGCTCTCGTTGATCCGAGTCCCCGCCGACACGGCCTTCTCCACCCCCTGCTCGAGCGCCAGAGCATTCCACAGCACGATGGCGTTCTGGACCACGGTCAGAAACCAGAAGACCTCGGTCTGATCGTCGAGCGTCTTCTCCCGGATCACGTCGCCGAAGGTCTGCACCTCACGGGTAAACTTGTTCCAGTGTTCCCGTCGCGCCGTGTACGGCACCACGAAACGCCGCAAGCCCGGGTCCATTCCGTAGTCGAGGACGTACGCCGATCGCGCGAGCTTGCCCAGCTCCATGAAGCCCTGCGTGGCCGGCCTGGCCGTCTGGGCGGCGAGTCGATCCAGGATCAAGATCGGTTCGGCTGTCCCGGCATGGATGGAGGCCAGGATCCACATCATGTCCCGCCATCCTTCGTCGATCCGACTCCAGCGGATCCGGCCGGCGAAGCCGCGGGCGATGTTGCCGTAGGCCTTGCCGTTGTCGTGGCTCCAGAGTTTCAGGTTGCCGCTGCGCACCCGCGGATACAGATGGATGTTGAGGAGCGTTGCCAGCCCGAAGACCAGGTCCGACTTCCCGGCGCTGTCGCAGACATTGATGATCGGCTCCCGCCCGCCTCGGTACTCCAGAGCCCCGACGAGCATGTGCAGGGCCTCGGACACGTTGCACAGGAGCGCCTGGGTGAAGACGCAGACGCAATTGGCGGTCACGTGTTGGTACAGCAGGGTGCTCTTCCCACCGAGATACCGATGGTGCTCACGGGCGATCAGGCTCTCCTTGAGCGTCCGCACCTGCATCGAGTCGGTCATGAGGATGTTGGCGTCGCCGAGCCGGCTCGCCATGCGGGTCTGCTGGTATGCCCAGGCCAGGCGGTACGCTGCTGCCATCAGGTTCCCGACCGGCATGAAGCGCCGCCGCATGTACACTACCTGAGGCTTCCAGAGCTGCAACGCCTTGGCCGCCTGCGTCGGGCCGCAGTTGCAGCCGTACGCGTACAGCGCAGCCAGCAGGTTGAGGAGCCGGTCCTTCTCCGACATGTTCTGACGACCGGTGATCGGGCGGAAGAAGTCGAGGAAGCCGGTCCAGCGATGGCAGTCGAGCAGGACCTCGAGGACCGAGGCGGGCGGGAGACATCGGCCCAGATCGTTTCTGATGCGCGTCACCCGTCGCGGGACACCTCGGCCCGGCAGGCGCGAAAAGCCCAGCGTGCCGTCTCGGTTCACCCAGAAGATCTTCTCGAGCTGCCCGTACTTCGTGTTGAATTCCTCGAGGCCCTGCTTCAGCCGTCGGCGCAGCGGATCGTAGTGATCTGCCGCCTCGGCCGGGTGCCCCAGACGGGCCAGGTGGTCGTCGTAGTTGGATAAAAAATCCTCCCGGTCGAGGAGATGCTCCGTCATGGGCGCGTACCGTCGCGCTCCAGTCACCGCGATCGTGCCCTGCTTGAGCCCCGCCACCGTCGCCTCGACGAGCCCCAGCTCATACGGGGCTTTCCAGACCGAGGTGACCTTGCGAGTACGCTTGAATCGACCGATCGCCTTCGAATCCCAGGGCGGCTTGAGGAAACCCGTCGGACAATTGTCCACGGGCAGCTGCGTCTCACCAGAGTCCACGTAGCGCCCCGCAAACCGGTGGGCCGCGGGCAGCGTATCATCGGTCGTGGTCGAGCAAACCGGGACCAGCTCATACCACAGGGGTAAAAACTTCCGGAGGGTGCCGTAGTGATCTTGCAGCTTCTGCAGGAAGTACCCACTCCAGGTCTCCACGGCCCCCAGCTCCACCGACAAGGCATCGTACTCGTTGTCGGTCTTGAAGGTGTGCACGGAGTGCCAGAGTTCCTCGTGGGTCTTGCTCGCCCGGATGATGTCGACCAGTTGCTTGAAGATGGGAGTACGACGATCGCTCTCCTCGGTGAGGGCCCGCGCCTTCTCATCCGCGTACCGTGTCGAGTTGTGCTTCGCATTCTCCCAGACGCGGATATAGAGGTCGACGACCGTGTCCAGCTGCTGGGCATGCCGATGAGCGAGATAGGACAGGAGCATGGCCCGTCGTCTCGGCCGCCTGAGTTGCTTGAGCTCGGCGGCGGTGTACCGCCGCGCCAAGCTGGCCAGATGGGCGCCCCTGCGGCGGCTGACCGGCGCCAGAGGGTTCTCACGAGGGAGGAATGAAGCCAGGTTCGCAAGCCTCTCGAGCTCGGCCGCCAGCGTCACCGACGTCGCCTTCGGGGCCGGCTCCTTCAGGCGGTCGAAGGGTGTCTTGCCGTCGGCCCCGACCAGCAATTCGTCGAGGCGAAGACCGTCACCGGAGGTGAGCCCGCCGTTGATCAGCTGAAGGACAGCCCGATCCGCCCCGTCCAAAGCACTCTGCGCCAGCAGCCCGATCCCGGCGAATGAAGGGATCTCGACCCTGCTCGTCCGGAAGCGTTCGATGGCGGCGTTGATCAAGACCACCAGATCGCCCTCCCGGGGGGCCAGGGTCTCGACAAGCCAGGCCTTCACGGCGCTCTTGTCTTCCCCCGTCGCCGGGCGGATGCCCAGAAACTGGCGGACGTCGGCCACGATCCGACTCTTCCTCGTGCGGTGGATCTCCCTGTTCCGGAGCAGGGCGGCGTCGAAGCCGAGCTGCTCGGCAATGCTGGCCCGGAGCTGACGAGGAAGACCGCCCGGCTGGAAGTGCGCGTGGCCCAGATGGGCCATCGCCTTCAGGTACAGGGCGCGCAGGTACTGGTGTTCCTCCGGCCCTTTGCTCGTCGCGAAGGAGATCTCGTCAGGCTCGAGGGTCGCGATTGCCGCCAGGGTGCCCTCATCGAGGATCTGCGGCAGCATCGGGTAGTTCGTTCGCCGGGCCTCGAGCCGACGACCCATGTCCCCCCCCTACTCGTCGAGGTGCTCGATCGCCTCCTCGATCTCCTGCTCGGTCGCACGAGCGTACCGGGCTGTCGTGTTGATGTCCCGGTGACCAAGGACCTGCTGCGTCGCCGTCAGCTTGCCGGACCGTTCGTAAAACTCGATCGCAAAGTGATGACGCAGGTCGTGGGTCGACAGATCCTCACGGCCAGCAAAGCTCAAGTACTTCTTCACCAGGTGCTGGACGCTGTTGAGGCTGATCCGCTGGCGTCGCTCGGACAGAAACAACGGCTCCGACCCCGCCACCGGACCGCGGGTCTCCAGGTAGTCGTGCAGGGCGTTGCGCACCGACGCGTTCAGCGGGATCACGCGTTCCTGCCGTCCCTTCTCCGCTCTGACCCGCAGCCGACCAGTCGTCTTGTGCAGGGTCACGTCGTCGATGGACAGCCGCACGAGCTCACTGACCCGCAATCCGCATTGCAGGAAGAGCTGCACGATCGCGAGATCCCGGATTCCGTTGCGGCCGTTCAGGTCGATGGATGTGACCAGACGCCGCACCTCTTTCTTGGACAGCCGGGTAGGCCGGCCAGGCTGGCTTACCCGGTACGTCCGCAGGTCACGAGCCAGATCTCGCCGGTGCCACCGCTTGCCGAAGACGAATCTCGAGAAAGAGCGCAGCGCCGCCACGAAGCGGTTCGCCGACACCGCCGACAGCGACCGGTCCTGCCGCAGGTGATCCATGAAGGCGCGCAGATCGGTCTCCTGCAGGCGCGACACGTACGGCCCGGGCTTGCCGAGCTCGTCTCGATAGAATCGGCCGAACACGTTGATCGCCGAGCTATAAGTGGCCACGGTCCTTTCGGCCTTGCCCGTGCGGTAGAGCTCGTGTTCGAAGCCGGCGAGGACATCGTCCCAGTCTTTACCGGAACGGGCATTGGATAGAACTCGCTTCTTCGCCAATGTTTGCTCCGCGCGGCGTGCTGGATCTTCTCGGCAAGGGCACCGTTCAGCCCGCTGATGCGGCCGAAACATAGCATAGAATGATAGTTCTACTCAATGTCTTTGATTGTATGTTTGAGGGCGCCCCGAACTGCCCTCTATCTACACCGACTCCCGGATTTCGTCAATCCCTGCAGGCAACTCCGTGCCGCAACATTTCAGCCATTCCGATTTACGAGACCGAGATGCAGTCAGCGAAGAGAGCCTTCGGGGTTACAGGGGCGCCGGCCCCTGGGTGCAGCGAATCCACCGACGGCTCACCCGGCGGTACGGATCC
>JBDRBC010000186.1:0-2524 GCA_043823125.1 bacterium
TGTCCGTGTACCCGTTCTGGATGGTGAAGCCGCGGATGATGGAAGTGGTGTCCTGGCCGGTGCCGTTGAAGTCGAACACCCGGTCCTGCCCCTCGGCATCGATGACCGTGCCGCCGAGACCAGCTTCCGAGAGCAAGACCAGGTTC
Source organism: bacterium (assembly GCA_043823125.1). Lineage (GTDB taxonomy): Bacteria > Krumholzibacteriota > Krumholzibacteriia > LZORAL124-64-63 > LZORAL124-64-63 > JBDRBC01. Next base: position 147 of record JBDRBC010000186.1, read on the forward strand.
AACAAACCGAAGCTGAGGTTCCGGTTCAGCGGCCCCGTGTACGTCCCCGGCGCCACCAGCACGGTGTCGCAGCCGGCCGCGTTGTCGAGACCTTCCTGGATGGTGAGAAAGTCGCCGCTCCCCGCCACGTCGACCCGGATCGTGGCGCCGGTGGCGATCAGTGGCATCACGGTGAGCAGGATCGCCGTGAGTAGCAAACTGGCCGTTCTGGTCATGATATCCCCCGTTCTCGATGACCTGGCTACGGAACCGTCAACCCCAACAGGATACCAGGTTTGGCCGGTGTTTTCCATCAGCTCGGGTCAGCCACCTGCGCGCAGATTGAGAACCCTATTCAAATTGTATATGTGTGCACACGAACAGTGGAGCTGGCGGGGTGAGTGCAGTCGGGTGCGCACTCGGTCAGCGGGACAAGCGCGGGTTGTACACCCAGGTCAGTCTCGATTGCTGAAGATCCCCGCCACACTCGCCACCACCAGCAGGGTGCCGGCGATGGTCCAGCTGGACACGGCCTCCCCGAGGATGAGCCAGCCGAGGAAGACGGCGATGACCGGGTTGACGTAGGTGTAGGTCATGACGATCCGGTAGGGCAGCAGACGCAGGGTGGCCAGGAAAGAGGTGAAGGCGAACACGGAACCGAACAATACGAGGTAGCCCCAGGCCAGCCACGCCTCGCCGGTGGGCGTGGGTAGCGGCTCCCGGCAGCACAACGCCACCAACAGCAACCCGATACCACCGAAGAGTTGCTGCCAGCCGGACACGGCCCGGTCGCTCAGATCGGGTCGGTGGCGCTGGAACCAGATGGAGCCGAGGGCCCAGAACAGCGGCGCCAGCAGCAAGGCGATAACCGCCATCACATCGGCTGCGGTGCCTTCCCGCAACACGGGCCAGGACAGGACTCCCACCCCCACGAAACCCAGCAAGATGGCCACGCTGCTGCGCCAGCTCGGCCAGCGCCTGTCGGCGATACTGACGATCAACTCCGCCCAGATGGGCATGGCGGCCACCAGCAACGCCGCCAGCCCCGAGGCGGCCCGCTGTTCCGCCCATGAGACGAGGCCGTTGCCTCCGATCCAGAGCAGCAAGCCGCTGCCGGCCAGGAGGGTGGTTTCTCCCACCGACAGCCGGAGCCGCTCCCGGCGCAACCTGGCCCAGCCCAGCAAGATGGCGGCGGCCACCACCACCCGGGCGAAGGCGAGGAAAAACGGGGGAAACCCGGCGCCCTCGCGGACAGCGACCCGGATGGCGAGATACGTGCTGCCCCAGACAAGGTAGACCACGAGCAAGTGCAGCAGACCACGTCTATCGAGGTCCTGGCGGTCGATCACGGTGGGTGACCCGGTCTTTCACGAATTGGTGATGCTGCGACGAAGGTGGAGAACTCCACCAAGGTAGTACACGGAAGGGGCGCCGGAAAGGCGGGGCGGCGCCCCTGAAAAACGTCTCGCGATCAGTCGGTTGAAGGGGGCGGCGGGTAGACGAGCTGGGAGACCTCCATGCCTTGGTCCAGCTCAATGCCGACGATGTGTTTCCCCTCCAGACTGTTTTCCACACCCAGATAATCGTCCTCGTCGAGCTCGGAAATCAGGCTATCGAAGGTCTTGGTCCAGAGGAAGTAGCCGGCCTTGTTGTCCTCGATATCCCAGTCGATCTCGTCCCGGGTGCCACCGGCCAACGCCTTGAAGACCGCCCGCTCCAGATCGTCCGGCGTGGTGCGCCCCAGCCGTGCGAGCTGACGGATGATCTCGGACTTGACCACGGTCTTGTCGTCGTTGAAAACGATTCCTTCGTTCAGCATGACGTGCACCGTCCTTGTATATTCTGGCCGCGGAAACCGTTGGTGTACCGCCGCCTGGGAGATTCCACTAATTCTAGACCATAATAGTCCTTTATCCTGGCGCCGCCACCGGCGGACGGTACGCCGCACCCCAGAAATCTCTGGCCGCTTCATCTCCCCTTCATGTTCCTCGCCGATACTGTGTTTTACGGTGTAGAATGGATCCAGTGAACCAGTATCCCAAGGAGGTCCCCGGAATGTATCGAATGAACCGTCACTGTCGCATACTCGTCCCGCTCTCGGTCGCCGTGGTTTTGATCGTGGGCGGCGCCGGCGCCAAGGCAGAAGAAAACAAGGAACGGCCCGTCGCCTGGGAGGATCTCCCAACGGCGGTGCAGGAAACCATCCAGAAGGAAGCGGACGGAAAAACCAGCACCGAACTCGAGGAGATCACCAGCACGGAAGGGATCTTCTACGAAGCCGAATGGCTGGAGGGCGAGATGGAAGTGGAGATCCTCGTGGCCAGCGATGGCAAGCTCCTGGACCGCGAGGTCGAAAAGGCCGATGCTGGAGTCGAGGATGATGACGACGATGACGATGA